>NZ_JBQHVO010000040.1:0-50444 GCF_052064465.1 Niallia sp. HCP3S3_B10
GAAAATGTTCAATCTTATAAAAAGATAGAAAACTCTCACCTGCATTTTAGAAAAACGTGCATCTTTTAAAGTGCTATGAATATTTCAGGTAATTATTGAGAATGAAGAAACCACATCAGATTTGCTATCTTTTTTTAAGGCACAGAATTTTGCCTGTATTAGAGAAAATTCTATAAAAAAAGTACTTTTTTGGTTGGAAAAGGAATCAATAGATCTTGTTTTAATTTCCAATTATTCTAAGTACAAAAATATTTTTGAAGAGATCCGAAGTTCTTCATCCGTACCAATTGTTCTTATATTTAATAACAGGAAAAAATCGGACTTAATCAAAACTTTAAGAGAAGGGGCAGATGTCTGTTTATTTGAACCAATTAATAAAGAGGAATTATTAGCAAGAGTAACAGCAATTCTAAGGAGAAGTAGGAAAAAGAACCAAAGTACGATTCGATTTAATGGTCTTATTTGGAGGGAAGATTCATATGACCTAAAATTTTTTCATCAACCTATTTCTCTAGCCCCAAAGGAGTTTACTATTTTGGGATTCCTTTTAAAAAATCCTGACAAAGTGATTACCCATGGTGAAATGGTCACAACTATCTGGGGGAAAAGAACTGCGGTTAGTGAACGTACCGTGCATTCCTATATAAGAAATATCAGACATAAATTAAAAGAAGCAGGGTTTCCTATTGATTTACACTTAATAACTATTTGGGGTGTAGGTTATCGGTGGGATACCCATGGGTTAAATTCCGAAAATATAGAAGTGAGTTTTTCTGCTACTGAAAAGTAATAAAGGGGTACCTTCAGGAAAAACGTATTTACAACGTAATTACATAGGCCAATTCTCAACCGTTTAACTGAGATTTAAGCTTTTTTGTAGACTTTCAACTTCCTTTAACTATACAAATTTTTATTAGTGGATTTAAATTATTGGCTATTGAAAAATACGGCGATCAATAAAAGTCGCCGTATTGATTGAATAATTTATTTTTCAAATTAAGATGCCATTTTGCGACAAACTTCTGCACATTTAAAGCAAGATTCTGCGCACTTTTTGCAGTGTTCAGCATGGCTATGCTGTTCGCATATTTTCCCACACGCTTCACAAATTTCTGCACATAGACGACAAATCTGCTTAGCGACTGGGCTATCTGATTGCATTGCCTTTGCTGCTAACGCACAAATATCAGCGCATTCCCGATTAATGCGAATACATTCAGCCATCATTTTTACATCTTCTTCTTTTAAACAAGCATCATAACATCCATTACATGCTTCCATACATTCCAAACAGGCTTTGATACACTCTTCATATGACATTGTCATCTTAAAATCCTCCTTTGAATAATTAGGTCCTAATGGAATACAGAGTATTGTTTCCTAGTTGAAGTATTTTATCCTAACCATGACATTTTTTTCGTTTATTCGATTTAACACTCTATTTTACTTTTGGCAATATTCATCATAAGTTTGATGCGATTAAGCTGATTTACTTTGCTTATACTCGAATCATAGTCAATTGAAACAAGATTGGCATTAGGATAATCCTTTTTAATGGCGTTAAACATTCCCCTTCCAATTACTTGGTTTGGCAGACAACCAAATGGCTGCACACAAATCACATTTTCGACACCGGTGTCCATGAGTTCTGCAATTTCTCCTGGTAAGAGCCATCCTTCACCCATTTGATTTCCTAAACTTAAATAGTTTGATGCTTTACCTGCAATTTCAGTAATTTCCAATGGTGCTTCAAAGCGTTCACTCTCCAATAATGCAGTCCGTATTGGACTTCGGTAATATTCAATAAATTCAATCGCCACTTTGCCAAGCCCTGCATTTATTTTTGACATTCCAAAATGATCTGCTTTGAAGTTGCGATTATAAAGACCATATAAAAAGAAATCAATAAAGTCAGGAACAACGGCTTCTCCTCCCTCTTTCTCGATAATGTCGATAAGCTGATTATTAGCATAAGGGTGGAATTTAATAAGGATTTCACCAACAATACCAATACGTGGTTTGTTCATGGGCATTACATTAATCTGCTTAAAATCTTTTATCATCGAATGGACAACTTTTTTATATTCTCTCATTGAAAAGTATTCTAGCAATTCTTTACAGTGCTCTTCCCATTTATCATACAGTGCTTCAGAGGTCCCTTTTACTATTTCATATGGTCTGACTGCCAATTTTAATCTCATCAGGAGATCACCAAGACATGCAGCAATAACGAGTTTTTTTACCAACGGAAGGGTTACTTTAAATCCTGTATGATTGACTCCGTCTATTCCACCAGCATTCAATGAAAGGACCGGAACTTGAGACATTCCAGCACTTATTAATGCCTTTTTCAGAAGTGGTAAATAATTGGTTGCCCGGCATCCTCCACCAGTCTGTGACATAATAACGGCAGTCCGGTCTAAATCATATTCGCCACTTTTCAAAGCTGCGACCAATTGACCTATTGTAATAATAGCCGGAAAACAAGCATCATTATGAACATACCGTAATCCCTCTTCCACATCATGATTGGAGACTCTCTTAATAACCTTCATATGATAACCATGAAGTTGAAATGCTTTTTCAAATAGCGAAAAATGGGTAGGCAGCATCTGTGGAGCTAGAATGGTATAGCCTTCTTTCGATTCCTTAGTAAAAATCTCTTCGTGTCTTTTCTGCAAAGGTTTAACCTTTGCAGAAGCCACACCCGATTCTCTTTCATCCATGGCTGCCTTTAATGAACGAAGACGAATTCTGGCCGCACCAAAGTTACTTACTTCGTCCATTTTTATCCAAGTATATAGTTGATCATCTTCAGCCAAAATTTCTTCGACCGTATCCGTCGTAATAGCGTCAATTCCACAGCCAAAAGAAGTTAGTTGTAGTAATTCCAATTGAGGGTATTTTTTTACCACATCTGCAGCACGATACAAACGGGAATGAAAGGTCCATTGATTGACTGATCCTACATGTTTCTGCTCTGGAACAAGGTGTGCAATGGAATCTTCAGTTAAAACGGCCATTCCCAGGCGAATAATTTCATCCGGTAATCCATGATTAATGCCTGGGTCAATATGATACGGACGAGCCGCCATCACAATTCCCTTTTTATTTTCTTTTTCTAATTGCGCTACTACTTCTTCGCCACGCTGATGCAGCCATTCTATATATGCCATTTGTTCTCGTTCAGCTTCCTTTAAAGCTTGCTTAATTTCCAGTTTCGAAATATCCCCAAAACAAATGAACAATTCCTTCACAAGGGAAGTTGATTTTTCAATGGATAAAAATGGGTTTAAAAATTGAATATGATATTCTGTAAATATTCTATCCATATTTACGCGAATGACTTCAGGGTAAGAAGCAACAATTGGACAATTATAATGGTTTTGTTGCATTTCATTTTCCTTCTTTTCATACACGATAGAAGGATAAAAAATTTTCTCTACTCCTTTTTCTATTAAGTTCATGATATGTCCATGAGTAAGTTTTGCTGGATAACAAACCGATTCAGATGGTAGGGTTTCTATTCCCTTTTCAAACATCTCTTTACTTGAATGGTCTGATAAAATAACTTCAAATCCAAGCTCAGTTAAAAATCGGTGCCAGTATGGATAATTCTCATAAAAGTTTAATACGCGAGGAATGCCAATCTTCCCTCGGTATGCAGCCGTCCCTGTTACACCTGTCCGATGGAACAAATGGTGTAATTTTTCTTTAGCCAAATTAGGTAAGGTACTTTTAACTTTTGGTTTTCCGGCACCCCGTTCACAACGATTTCCAGTAATGAATGTTTGTCTATCCGCAAAACGGTTAATCGTAAGTGGGCAGCGATATCCACAAAGTCCGCAGCGTCGATGCGTGGTAGTCACTTGAAATTCATGAAGACTTTCAGCAGGAAGAAGTGTCGATTCCTCCCCTACTTTTCTTCTTTGTTTAGAAAGTAATGCACTTCCATAAGCGCCCATCAGTCCAGCTAAATCAGGCCGAACGACTTCTCTTCCTGTCAATTTTTCAAAGGTTCTTAATACAGCATTATTTAAAAAGGTTCCACCTTGTACAACGATTTTATTTCCCATTTCGTCTGCTGATTTCAGTTTGATAACTTTATAAAGAGCATTCATGACAACTGAATACGATAAACCCGCGGAAATATCAGCAAGGCTTGCTCCTTCCTTCTGCACCTGTTTCACTTTTGAATTCATAAAGACTGTACAGCGAGATCCGAGATCTACCGGATTTTTTGCAGTTAATGCAAGTTGGGAAAAATCTTGAACAACCTGCCCTAATGTTTCGGCAAAACTTTCTAAGAATGATCCACACCCAGATGAACATGCTTCATTTAGAATAATCCGATCAATGATGCCATCCTTGATTTTAATACACTTCATGTCCTGTCCGCCAATATCAATGATAAAATCAACATCAGGCTGAAATTGCTTTGCTGCTTGATAATGAGCAACTGTTTCGATTTCACCATCATCCACGTGAAAGGCTGCTTGAATTAATTTTTCACCGTATCCTGTAACGGTTGACCGAGAAATAGTAACTTCATTTGGAAGAACTTGATACAAGCTGATTAATCCTTCTCTAACGGTTTCAATGGGATTGCCCTTATTTTTTTCATAAAAATGAAACAATACTTCGTTATCCTCACCAATTAAAACCATTTTTGTTGTTGTTGATCCAGCATCAATGCCTAAATAGGTATTTCCTACATATGTAGAAAGGGGTCTCTTTTTTACTGTTGCTTGACGATGACGTTGATAAAAAGCTTCTAACTCCCGAATATCTCTAAAAAGAGGCTCATTTCCACTGGAGGCAGAAGACACTTTTGCTTCATTCATATCGGTTAATAGCTGTATGATTTGCTCTATTTTGATCACATCATTTTTTTCACTTTCTAAAGCTGCCCCTACCGCTACATAGTACTGTCCATCCTGGCTATACATGACTTGTTCATCTTTTAAATGGAGGGTTTCAATAAACCGTTTCCGAAGTTCTGGTAAAAAAGTTAACGGCCCACCTAAAAAAGCAACATTTCCACGAATCGGTCGGCCATTAGCAAGACCGGCAATCGTTTGGTTGACAACCGCTTGAAATACCGAAGCAGCTATATCTTCACGTCTTGCCCCTTCGTTTAGGAGTGGTTGGATATCCATTTTAGCAAATACACCACATCTTGAAGCAATCGGATAGATCTTTTCAGCTGAAGCAGCAAGGTCATTAAGACCTGCAGCATCTGTATTTAATAATGATGCGATTTGATCGATAAAAGCACCTGTACCACCTGCACAAGCTGAATTCATCCGTTGCTCCATTCCATTTGTTAAATAAATTAGTTTCGCATCTTCTCCACCGAGTTCAACGATAACGTCGATATTTGGCATAGTGGACTTGACTGCCTCTGTACATGCAACCACTTCTTGAATAAAAGGAACACCCATTCCCTTACATAAACCTAATCCTGAAGAACCACTAGCATTTATTTTTAATTCAGCAGTTGGAACCTTTTGAGCTAAGGTACTAAATAGATGTAAAATTGTATTTTTAATATCAGAAAAATGTCTCTGATATGATTTGAAGACAATTTCTTTATTGTCGTTAAGTACGACCATTTTGGCTGTTGTTGAACCAACATCAAGACCTATTTGAAACTTCATTTCAATCCCTACCTTCCTATAATCCTCGTTTTATCTCCACTTTAAGTTTAAATACGTTTGTTAAATTAAATATGAGTTAATGATAAGAATTACATAAGAATTACCAGTATCAACAGGAATAAGTAAAAATTTTTATTTATATTTAAGCTTCTTCTCATATTCATCTCATTCTCCCTTTGTAAACTTAAAAGAGAAATAAAAAGTGATACGAAAAGGAGAATATAAAAATAATGAGCAAGGATATATCAACTGTTCTATTTGACCTTGATGGAACGATTTTGGATACAAACCAATTAGTAGTTGCTTCCTTTCAGCATACATTAAAAAAACATCTGAATTTAGATGTAGATGAAAAGGAATTGAAACGCTATTTTGGTGAGCCATTAACAAAAACTTTTCAAAGGTATTATTCAGGTAATATTAACGAATTGTTGCATACTTTCCGTCAATTTGACGTCGCGAACCATGATGCACTTACTAGTTTCTTTCCTCATGCGAAAGAAGTGATACAGCTATTATCAGATAAAGGTATCAAGTTAGGGATTGTCACTTCCAAACATAATTATATGACTAGTCGGTGTAGTCATTTAGACGAAATAAGCAACTTTATTCACACCATTATTACCTTTGACGATGTAACTAATCCAAAACCAAATCCCGAGCCAATAGAAAAAGCATTATATGCATTAGCTGAATCACCTGAACATGCATTAATGGTCGGGGATAGCGTCGAAGACATTATTAGTGCAAAAAATGCGGGTGTACGGAGTGTATTTGTGTCATGGAGTGAGTTAAAAAAGGAGGAACTGGTGGACCAGCCTGACTTTGTGCTGGACGACTTTCTTGACCTTTTAAAAATTATTAACTCTGAAAAGGGTACCGTCAGGAAAGCCCGTTTATCCTGATGGTACCCTATAAATAAATTTATAATAATGAAACTGTAAGAACAAAAGGAATTAATAAACGATAACTAGATTTTACAACCAAAGGGAATCCATTGTGATTCCCTTAAAAACACACTGATATCAACAATTTTACTAATTTTCACCCATCAAGAGAACCGGTTCATATATTGAAATAGGATCTTTTTGATTAATAGAAGTTAATATCTATTATTTTATTAATCACTTTTTCTTGGTAGGTAACAGAGCCTGGATAATTCCTAACTGTAAAAATTTATGGATTCTTCCATTTAGTACTCCATAATCCCCTAATGTTCTCCCCGATCGATGCACTATTTTGATAATATAATCTATTACTCCTGAATTTAAAGATACTAAACGTTCAAAAAGCTCTCTTTCACCCTCTAACTTTCTATCTAAAATATTGCTCAAATCTCGTTCATAACAATCAACACGATTATGTAAAATATTTTGAATGGCCATTTTGCCTGAAATACAGGCAGTATCTATCCCTCCACCATGTAATGGGGAAACTAAGCCAGCTGCATCTCCTGCAAGCAACACATTATCATATACCAATCTATCCAGCTTTACAGTAGGACATAGCCCACCCATTTTCTTTGTTATTTTATAAGAAGACAGCCCTTCTTTTTCAAGTACTCTATCTAGCTTTGCCCATAAATTTAATTTAGTTGATTTAAAAACTCCTAGTCCAACATTTGCTTCGTTTTTTGATTTTGGAAAAATCCAGTAATATCCTGTATAAGGGTCCTCAAGTACTAACTTAATTCTCCCATAATATTCGCTAAAATCACCTGCCAATGTGTATTGGACCGTAACTGCAGATGTATCTTTATAATATTTATGGAATCCATATACTTGAGAAGTTATTGAAATAGCTCCTGAACTGTCAATGATCCAATCGTATTCCCAAACGAGTTCTATAAAGAATTCCTTCGTTATAGTAATGTTTTCGATAATGTTTACGCCTAATGATCTTGCTTCTTCAGCTAAACCTTTTTGCCATTCACGTCGATCAATCATCCAAATATTTATTTTGTCGTCACAGGGAAATACATACTTTGATTTTATTTTGAGTTCTATTTCTTCTACCTTAAACCTAACCCCATATCGGGGTTTCCCAAGCATGTTTAATGTATCAAAAAAACCTTCCGCACATCGAATGTTTTCACCAATTTCCAACTTTTCATATAACGTCACGCTTAATCCGCTTTTTGCTCCTTCTATTGCTGCAGTTAAACCTGCAGGGCCACCTCCAATGATTGCAATCTTTTGCAAGTTAATTCTCCTTCCCTTATTTCAAAGTACCTTTGCATTTTGGGGCTTATTGATTTAAAAAGTCCGATTTCTCCATACCTTTGAATGAAGAAATCGGACTTTTATTATGAATCTTGAAGAACTTTTAGAATGACTATTCTTCAGTAATCTTTACAACCTTATATTTTTCATTTGCTAATGATTCATGAATGGCTTGGTCACTTACTTCATTATGACTTTCAACCAATGCACTTTTATCTCCTAAGTTAACGGAAGCTTCCGTAACTCCCTCAATTGATTTTAAACATTTAAGAACCGTATCGGCACATCCTTCACATTTCATTCCTTCTATGGTTAGTTTCTTTTTCATTAAATATTTCCCCTTTCATTTATTCATTTTTATTTCATTCCTTCTAAATAGAAGAAGGTTTAAAACGTTTTAGTCTCAACGCATTGAGTAATACTGATACAGAGCTAAAACTCATAGCTGCAGCTGCAATGACCGGGCTTAATAATGGGCCCCCAAAAAGGAAAACAATTCCCATTGCAAATGGAATTCCTGCCGTATTATAACCAAATGCCCAGAATAAGTTTTGCTTAATATTTCGAATGGTTGATCTACTTAATTCAACTGCGGTAGGAACATCCATCAAATCACTTCTCATTAAGACAATATCAGCTGATTCCATTGCAACATCGGTACCTGATCCAATGGCTATCCCAACATCGGCTTGTGCAAGTGCAGGTGCATCGTTAATTCCATCTCCAACCATTGCGACTTTTTTGCCTTCTTCTTGCAGCTTTTTCACTTCATTCGCTTTATCTTCTGGTAGAACTTCACTTAGTACCCGATCGATGCCAACTTGCTTGGCAATGGCTTCAGCGGTACGTTTGTTATCACCAGTAATCATAGCAACTTCTATACCCATTTTGTGAAGTTTTTGGATTGCTTTTATGCTATTTTCTTTAACCGTATCTGCTACCGCAATAATACCGGCAATTTTATCATTCATCGTAATATACATTGGAGTTTTCCCTTGACTGGCTAATTCATCTGATGTTTTAGATAAAGATCCTAATGATATGTTACGATCATCCATTAATTTTCGGTTTCCTAATAACATATGGTGGCCGTCAATGGTTACTTCAATTCCATGTCCTGGGATCGCTTTAAAGGCCTGCGTTTTCTTGAAGTTCATTCCTCTTTCTTCAGCACCTTTAACGATTGCATCACCTAATGGATGTTCAGAACCCTTTTCAGCAGATGCTGCTAAAATTAATAGTTCTTCTTCGGAAATACCATTTGCTGTAACAATGTCAGTGACTTTTGGTTTCCCTTCCGTTATCGTTCCAGTTTTATCAAATACAATGGTTTGAATTTTATGCGTAGTTTCTAGAGCTGTACCACTTTTAATCAGAACGCCGTGTTCCGCTCCTTTACCAGTTCCAATCATAATGGCTGTTGGTGTAGCTAAACCTAGTGCACATGGGCATGCGATAACTAAAACTGAGATGGCAATAGTTAATGCGAAAATACCTGTTTGACCTCCAAAGTACCAGGCTAATCCTGAAAGGACAGCAAGCCCAATAACAATTGGCACAAAGTAACCTGAAATAATATCAGCTAATTTAGCAATAGGAGCTTTTGAGCCCTGCGCATCTTCTACTAATTTAATAATTTGAGATAGGGCCGTGTCTTTACCAACCTTTGTTGCCTTGTATTGGATCGTACCATTTTTATTGATACTGGCGCCTATTATATTGTCTCCTGCGTTTTTTTCTACAGGAATGCTTTCCCCTGTTAACATGGACTCATCAACAGCCGTTGTCCCCTCAACGACAATACCATCCACAGGCATTTTTTCACCTGGTTTAACGATTAAAATGTCGCCTACAACCACTTCGTCTATCGAAATTTCCACTTCTTGATCATTTCTTAAAACAATAGCAGTCTTAGGAGCAAGACCCATTAATTTTTTTATGGCTTCTGATGTTTTTCCTTTTGTTAAAGTTTCAAGGTATTTTCCTAATGTAATTAAAGTTAAAATAACGGCTGCCGTTTCATAATATAATTCACTGGCATAACTTGAATTTCCTAAATAAATCATGACTGTCGCAAAAATACCGTATAAAAAGGCTGCACTTGTTCCTAAAGCTATCAAGCTATCCATATTTGGGTGTCCTCTAAACAAAGTATTATATCCAACTGTATATATCTTCCTATTTACGATAACCACTGGTATGGTTAACAGTAACTGAATCAGTGCAAAGGCTTCTGGATTCATCATCGGATCAATAATTCCAGGTAATGGTGCCCCCACTATATGGCCCATGGCGATGTAAAGTAATGGAGCAGTAAATACGGCTGATATCCAAAATCTTTTCCATAGTTTTTTAATTTCTCTTTGTTTTTTCGCTTTATCTTCGTCAATGGACTCTTCAGATGCAATGTCTTCATGCGCTTCGTAACCTGCATGGGAAACAGCTTGAATGATATCCGAAGTTGATACCACCGAAGAATCGTATTCAATACTCAATTTTTCCGTTGCTAAGTTCACATTGGATTCCAATACGCCTTCTAATTTTCTTGTTGCTTTTTCAATCGTTTGAGCACAGGATGCACAGGTCATACCTGAAATAGCAAAGGTCTTCTTTTCTGTATTTGCCACAGCTTTATATCCCGCTTTATCAACAGCTTCTTGAATATCTTGTAATGAAATCGCATTTTCATCATATTGAATATTCATTTTTTCGGTTGCTAGATTCACACTTGATGACTTCACACCAGGTAGCTTTTTTGTCACTTTTTCTATTCTTTGGGCACATGATGCGCATGTCATGCCTTCTATATTTAACGTTTTTTCAGCCATTCTCTTAACCTCCCTTATTTATATTCTTTTAGGAAAAGTTTGGTTTTGGGATTTCCCAACCTTCCACATTAAAACACTGATCCTCTATAGAATCTGTAATGTCTTTTAAGTCAACCTCATGTAAATCAAAGGTTATGTTGATCTTTCCTTCATTAGGAAGGACATAGATGGATTCAATACCGTCTAACTTCCCAATCTTTCCTTCAATTAGATTTATGCAATGTTCACATGTCATTCCTTGAACATTAAGTATTACCTGATTCATAACAGTCCTCCTTTTTTCTAATTGATTATTTTCATTTTGAACTGACCCTATTAACCACTTCATTAATTCAGATCGAGATAAAACTTTCTTAACATTAATTTCTTTTTCCTTTAAGTGGTTGATCACTTTGTCAATCGAGAACAAGCAATTTCTCCCCATTCGTTACTTCTTCATTTAATTCTTTTATCCACCATACGGATATAGGGTATATTTTTATTAAAAAAAAATAAAATTCCAATAACAGAATCTATCTTGTTTTTTTATTGGTGCTTTTCAAGCTTTAAGTTATACTTTTCATTTTTTCATTAATCTCTGAATCGATATTAGCATTTCATCTAAAACTTCCATATCACCTTTTTGAATTCTATCTACAACACAGTTTCTCATATGACCTTCTAGTAGAATTTTTGCTACACTATTTAAAGCTGCTTGGCTTGCAGAAATTTGTGTAATTACATCATCACAATACACATCTTTTTCAATTAATCTTTTAATACCTCGAACTTGTCCTTCGATTCGATTTAGCCTGGTTACAAGATTATGTTTTACCTTTTCTGAATTATGGCTTTTTCTTTCCTTTGAAATAGAGTAATAGCTTTCTACAGTTATTGGACTATTTTCTAAATCGGGCGCCATTTTCATTTCCTCCTTTATACTTACATTGTACCTTACCCCCCTACCCTATGTAAAGCAAATTCTTTTTTATCCTTTTACTTCTCCTTAAGAATACTATTTAATGGTGATGTCCTGAATGTCTGCCTTTACTATGATTATGCCCTGAGTGATCATGACCAAATAGGTGCATAAGTGGACAAAGTAGGAATATTCCCCATATTAGCCAATCCCATTTCCCATATATAGCTGCTACAATTCCAATAATTATTACTAATAAAATAGGTATTGCTAGCTTTTTAAGTGTCAACGTATTAAACCTCCTTCTATTCTATGGTTTAAGTTTAAATCCTTAAGTTAAATTTAAACTGAGATGAAGATAAGAATTACATAAGAATTAAAAGGGTTAACCTATCTATAAATCAAAGCATGTCTTGAACTGTTTTCTAATTATCTTTTGGATCTTCTTTATCATCACCGTCAGATACTTCATTAAACTCTATATCCTGTTGATATTCTCTAAAGGACGAAGGGTTGAAATCAGCAAAGGCTAATCCCAATATCGTCCAAACAAAAAAACATTTTCAGTTTCTTTCCATTGAGGATTTCTCTATTTTCGCCATCCTTACACTTTAGTATGATTTGATTAACATTTGATAAAAAGAAAACTCCCAACCTAGAGTTTTCTCCTTGAATGTAGTTTATCAACATTTATGAACATAGAAAACCAAATAAAATTACAAATATCGAAAATAAATTTATTAGTTGATTCACTTTAATAAACGAGAGGCAAGTAAATGATAAATTCAGTACCCTCTTCTAATTTGCTATTAACGACAATTCTTCCTTGATGTTCGTCGATTATCCACTTTGCAATCGATAACCCTAAACCTGTGCCGTCTGGGGATTGTTTTCTTGCTGATTCAGTTCGATAGAACCGATCAAAAATATATGGTATCTTCTCCATTGGGATCCCAATCCCAGTATCTTTTATTTGAATAACCGCCTGTTTTTTCTCTTCCGTAACCATTACATAAATTCTTCCTTTTGGATTGGTATACTGAATAGAATTATCAAGGAATATGATTAATAATTGTTTGATTAAATCCTGATCGCCCCATACCATTACTTGGTCTTTAATTTTTGATTCTATTAAAACTGCTTTTTCCCATAATTCCATTTCTACTAATACTTCAGTTGTAATGGTAGATAAATTAATAATATTTTTTTGATAAATTTGCCCTGCATCAGCACGTGCTAGTGATAAAAGGTCCGAGACTAATTTTGACATTCGGATGGCTTCATTCCTAATATCCTCTAGAATCTCTTCTCTTTCTGATTCCGGTATATTTTTCATCTTGTGTAAAATATCCAGGTTTCCTCTAATAGTCGTTAATGGTGCACGCAGTTCATGGGAGGCATCAGAAAGGAATCGTTTTTGATTTTTATAAGCCTTTTCTAAGCTATCCAGCATTTGATTAAAAGTCCCCGTTAATTGTCCTAGTTCATCAGGAGGACCTGTATATAAGACGCGTTGTTCAAAATCTTGGGAAGCCGTAATCGCTTTAGCTGTTTTTCCAATTAAATCCACTCTCCATAATGTTTTTTTTGCCAAAAACCAAGCAGCTATAGAAGCTATGATAATACCTATTCCACTTAAACCGATTACTGTCCACTTAAATCTTTTTAAAGATCTATCAATAGAATCTAATGAATATAAAGTCTCGATATAGCCTATTTTTGATTGATCAAGATAAATAGGATTAATCTTTATCCTTATCCTTATTCCATTCTTATCCGTAACAGTTTGGAATTCTGAGCCATCTAAAAAGACCTTTTCCTTTGAAAATGGATGATTTTTTAAAAATAAATGAGAAGTCGTTTGAATAAGCTCATCTTTTTTCCCCTTTATCATTACGGCATATTCATTAATCGTTAAGGAATCAACTGACATATTTACTTTCTCTAATGGGGTTCCTTTTTTTAACTGTCGTGTAATCTCCTCCTGTACGTGAGAAGATATATTCGTAAGCATTTTATCTCCAGCTTCATAGGATGCTTGTTTATGAGTGTAATAAATAATAGAAATGACTAAAGCCATAATGCTTCCAAAAAGTAGGCAATTCCATAAAGTGAGTCTTAATCGGATGGGCATGGATTTCATTCCTTCATCACATACCCAGAGCCTCGGACTGTATGAATTAATCTTTTTTCCTTGTTCAACTCGAGCTTATGACGTAAATAACCCACATAAACTTCGAGAACATTTGATTCTCCTTGAAAGTTATACCCCCAAACTTTTTCCATAATCAGTTCACGAGGCAAAACTCTTTTTGGATTTTGCATAAAAAGCTCCAATAAATTAAATTCAGTTGTAGACAACTCGATGGACCTCCCATTTCTTTCTGCTGAACGGGAAGCTAAATCCAAGGTTAGATCAGCAAAATGAATATAATCCCCAGTATTAATGTTATCCGTTCTTCTTAATAGTGCTTTTATACGGGCAACCAATTCTTCAAAAGCAAAAGGTTTGATAAGATAATCGTCTGCCCCGGTTTCTAGACCTTCTACACGGTCTGCAACAGAGTCCCTTCCAGTCACCATTAAAATTGGGATGTTCCCATCTTTTCTTAACCTTCTGCAAACTTCTAGACCATCAATTCCAGGCATCATTACATCTAATATAACTAGGTCAGGTGACTGATCAAGTATCATCATTAAACCTTCCCTACCATTATTAGCAACGATTACATCATAACCTTCAAAGGTAAGTCCTCTTCTAATCATAGAAGTAATTTTGGTGTCATCATCTATTACAATTATTTTTGCATTCACTTTATATACCTCCTCTGAGTATTATCGATGTCGATTTGATTAGAAGTAATAATAAAAAGATAAAGTTTTATAGATTAGTATCATAAATTTTGAGTGTGATTACTGTTACTTATTGGTTTATTCCCAAAATGGATTTTAGGAATAAACCTAGGAACGTTCTTCATATATGATAGGTACTCATCCCCAAACAAATTGATCATTACTTTCTCTTCTTTTTTTGCCAACCAATTATACATACCAATTAATGCAGGGGCCATCAAAAGGGTTATGATTGTGGGCCATTGAACTAGAAAACCTACGATCATTAAGATGAAACCACTATACTGCGGATGGCGTACAAAGCGATAAATCCCCTTCGTTATTAATTGTCCTGACCCTTTGTGAATTCCTCTCCATCCAATAGCGATCACAATAAGACCACTAAAAATTATAATATTACTAAGAGGATGTAAAATATTAAATAGGATTGGTGATCCCCCAGCTAACGCTACCCACAAATGTCCGTTTGCGTGGGTAAATGGGTCAAGGACCGGATAATTTTGGCCTAATATTGAAGTGAGAAAATATATGGTTAAAGGGAAACCAAACATTTCGCTAAATAAAGCTACGAGAAAGGCAGTAAATGCTCCCATAGTTCTCCAATCTCTTTTTGTAGTTGGTTTAAAAGCGGTATATGTAAATAACCCAAAGATCAAAATATTAAAAATAACTGCAGCCCATAATCCATAGGCAGTTTGGTCTACGCCATGCATTTCAATTCCTCCATGTTATCTTTTTTCATTAACTTTAATAAAAAAGTATGGAGAAATGATGGAGTTAACCAAAATTGATTCAAGAATAATATAAGTTTGTACAAATAATGAAAAAAGAGATCCATTCATAGGTTTTAAATCCCTTATGAATCAATCTCTTCCTTTATTAGAAAACTTTTAAATTAAAGTAGTAACTCAATCTTACATCATTTTCCGTTTAATACTCATAACCCACTGATAGGGTAATGATGAATTGATAATTGGTTATCAAACTTTATATAATTTATTATTTAATTTAATATTTTAAACTGTTAATTGCTTGGGTTTTGCAAAGATCATCCTTCCAGCAGAGGTTTGCAGTACACTTGTTACAAGTACATCAATATATTTACCAATAAACTCGCGGCCAGCTTCTACGACAATCATCGTACCATCATCTAAATATGCTATTCCCTGATTATGCTCTTTACCGTCCTTTATTAATTGAACGTTCATTTCTTCCCCTGGTAATACTACTGGTTTAACTGCATTAGCCAAATCATTAATATTTAAAACAGATACTTTTTGTAATTCACATACTTTATTTAAATTATAATCATTGGTTACAACTACACCATTTGTGATTTTAGCTAATTTTACAAGTTTACTGTCCACTTCCTGAATTTCTTCAAAATCTCCTTCATATATCTCGACTTTTATTTCAAGTTCTTTTTGAATTCGATTTAATATATCAAGGCCTCTTCGACCTCTATTTCTTTTTAACAAATCAGAGGAATCTGCAATATGTTGTAACTCAGTTAAAACAAACTGAGGAATAACAAGCGATCCTTCCAAAAAACCAGTTTGGCAAATATCTGCAATTCTACCATCGATGATAACACTTGTATCCAGTATCTTCACAGCATTATTAACCTCTTTTTTAGGGTCCTCTTCCACCAATTTTTTCTTCTTGGAGAATAAGCCAAGTAATTCTTCTTTCTTTTTAAAACCGACTTGAAAGCCTAAATAGCCAAAAATTAATGTTAGTAAAATAGGAGCCACCGTGTTTAAAACAGGAACCTCAATTGCATTAAGGGAATAACCAATTAAAAAGGCAATAATAAGTCCAAAAGCAAGCCCTGCACTTCCAAATATGATATCTGTAATAGGTGCCTTCACTAATGATTCTTCCATCCATTTAACAAAATGAATCACATAGTCAATCGCCCAAAATGTAATTAAATAAAATATAATAGCGCCCAAAATAACTGATATATATGGGTTATTTAATAGGGGAATGTCATCTAAAGTAATTAACCTTAATAAATCATGAATTAAAAAAAGACCTAATGCCCCTCCAATAATGAGGAAGCATGCTTGAACAATACGTTTTAACAATCCTTCACCTTCTTATTTTTTGAAATTATTGATCTTATGTTAGCAAACTATTCTTATTCTGGTTGTCTTTCTATACCTGTGGTAAAAGAAGGTCAAACAAAGACTGAGTTAATCTTTTCCTATAGCTACTTTTTATTATGGAATTATGAATAAATATATTCTTCCAATAAATCAGGGTCAAAAATTAAATTATGATTAGCATCTGTTTTAATTCGATGTTCCTTTTTAAGTTTTGTTAGCATACGGCTGACTGTTTCTCTTGTTGTACCAATCATTCTTGCCAGATCTCGATTTGTAAATTCACTTTTAAGAAGTATACTGCCATCGCGAAGTACTTGTCCATGTTCTTTCCCAAGTCTAATGATTAATTTAATAATTTGTTGATAGGTATTATTCAGTATTTGTGATTCTAAGCGCTCTTGAAAATCAATAATTTTTTCTCCTAATACCTTTAATACTTTAATACATAGATCAGGATTTTCAATTAATACTTTTTCAAATTGTGCTATTGGAATAACAATAAGTATGGAATTCTCTAGTATTTCCGAAAAGGCTGGATATCCTCCTTTTCGGAAAAAACCCACATGTGGAAACATATCTCCTTTTTTTAATAAAGAAACTATTTGTTCCTTTCCTTCCATATCCGTTTTATATATTTTCACTTTACCTTCAAAAATAAAATAAACGTTTTCGATTGGTTCATCTTGAAAAAAAACATGGCTTCCTTTATTCCATTCTCTTGTTATAGAGATACTAGCAATTTCACCTATTTCATGATTATTTAGTTCGTGAAATAGTGGAAATTCAGATAATATTTTTATAATTTCCTCTTTAATCATTTTTCACCTCTTACACTGATTCCTTTTATTTGAAATATGACTTAATGCCCTGTGATTACGATATTAGAATAAATAATTTAATGTTCATTAACAATGATAATACAGACTTTCCTTCTTTATAATAATTCATCCTACTAGGTTTTACACAACAAGTGCAGGGCAGCCTCCTGTCTTAACTTTTGATAATTTTCTTCATATTATATGTTTTCAAAACAGAAAGGGCCCCGTCTCCATTGATTAAGGTAACATAAAGATATTCCGGTTATTACTAATATTAATTACATGAATACCAAGGGGATCGTATCTATTGTTTCTTCTTTTATAAATTTACCACTGAAATAGTACCTTCTCCTACATTAGGTACGTAAAAAATGGATGTCTCTTGCTCCTCGGACGTTTTAACATCCCAATATATAAAAATTGCCCCTATAATCTCTAAAATGATAAACCACAAAAAAAGTTTTTTTATCATTTCTTATCCCCTTTAGCAATAATGGTTCCTCTATACATTCCCATTTGACAAGTAAAATCATAAGTACCTGTCTGCATTGGTGGGAGTTCAATTATTACTTTTTTTCCAACAGGTAATGTAGCACTTTTTTGAAAATCCGGGAAAATGACCATTTCAGAACAGGCAGCTGTTTCTTCTCTTGTAAACTCAAAGCGAACTGGTTTTCCGCTTTGTACGATAACTCGTGCAGGATGATAGCCATTTTTCACTTGAATAGTTGTTTCTTGATAACCTGAATTTCCCTTCGCGGCAAGGCTTCCACCTTTTTTGGGTCTCCAGAAAAACCATGCAATTAAGCCAATAAATAATAGTCCCCCAATTGTGACGATCCAATTAGAAACATCCATCTTTCTCCACTCCTTTAAAATGTTTTTAGTTTTAGACCTTTTAACCTGTTTGCATTTAAAATGACTGTTACGGAGCTAAAGGCCATTGCCGCTGCTGCAAGCAAAGGTGATAATAAGATTCCTGTAAATGGATACAGTACACCAAGGGCAATGGGAATTCCAACAGTATTATAAATAAACGCCCCAAACAAGTTTTCATAAACATTTTTCATGGTTGCCCTGCTAATTTTAATTGCACTTACAACGCCTTTTAAGCTTCCTGAGATTAACGTAATATCACTTGCTTCAATTGCTACATCTGTTCCGGTTCCAATGGCAATTCCAACATCTGCCTGTGTCAAGGCAGGTGCATCGTTTATACCATCCCCGACCATAGCCACTTTTTTACCTTCTGCCTGTAACTTTCGAACATTTTCCGCCTTATCTTGTGGAAGTACATCTGCTAATACTCGTTTTATTCCTACTTGCTTTGCAATAGCTTGAGCCGTGCGTTGATTATCACCAGTAATCATTACCACTTCTAAACCCATCTTTTCTAATTCCTGAATAACAGACAAGGAGTCTTCTTTTACCGTATCTGCTACAGCTATGATACCTGCTGCCTCCCCGTCAATAGCCATAAACATTGGGGTTTTTCCTTCATCTGCCATCGAAGATGCATACTTGTTAAACCCGTTAAGTGGAATACCTTCTTTTTTCATTAACTTTAAGTTTCCAAAGTAAATTCTCTTATCTTCCACGATTCCTTCTACACCATGTCCTGGTATAGCATTAAACCCGGTTACTTTAGCAAGGGGTATTTTCTTTTTTTCTGCGTTATCCATTATTGCTGTTGCAAGGGGATGCTCTGATCCCTTTTCGATGGAAGCACTAAATTTTAATAAATCTGTTTTTGAATACTTACCTAATGATACAATATCTGTTAAAGAAGGTTTCCCTTCCGTAATCGTACCTGTTTTATCCAATACAATTGTATTTAATTTTTGGGCAACTTGTAAGGCCTCTCCTGAACGGATTAAAATACCATTTTCGGCCCCCTTTCCAACTCCAGTTGTTAAAGACATTGGGGTTGCCATTCCGAGTGCACATGGACATGCTATAATTAAAGTAGTTACGGCGACGATTAATGCATATACCCAACCAGGCTGTGGACCAAAATTATACCAAACGATAAATCCTAATATTGCTGCAATAATTACACCAGGAGTAAAGTAAGCGGATACGTTATCCACTACCTTTTGAACGGGAATCCGTGAACCTTGTGCTTGTTTAACCATTTCTACTATATTAGCTAAAGCCGAATCTTTTTGTTCCTTTGTAACTTCGAAAGTAAAACTACCTGTTTTGTTCAAAGTTCCGCCAAATACTTCATTACCAGGGATTTTATCAACCGGCATGGATTCACCTGTTAACATGGATTCATCAACGGCAGAATTCCCATCTAATATAATCCCGTCTATAGCAATTTTCTCTCCCGGTCGAACAATTACTTTATCACCAATCTTCACTTCTTCAATTGGTACTTTAACTTCTATTCCTTCTTTTATTACATTTGCAGTCTTTGGCTGAAGTCCAACTAATTTTTTAATCGCTTCAGATGAACGTCCTTTCGCCTTTACTTCCATCGCCATTCCAAGAATTACTAGAGCTGTAACGACTGTTGTGACATCATAATACACCTCAGCCATTTCCTCTTTTGGGAAAATCCCAGGCCAAAAGAGAGCAACGAGAGAATAAAGCCAAGCTGCACTTACACCGGTGGCAATTAATGTGTGCATATTAGCAGAACGTTGTTTTAATCCTTCCCACATGCCAATAAAAAATTGGTTTCCACTTACAATCAGGACAAGGAGAGCAAAAAATCCCATTATTAACCTTGCCCACCATAGTTCCACACTACCCATTGGAAGCCAATCACGTATACCTGGAATCAAATTTGGATAGGAAACAACAATAATCGGTACGGAAATAGCAGCTGCAAACCACCACTTTTTCATTAAAGAACGATATTCCATTTCTTCTGTCGGCTCTTCCTGCTGATGCATATGATGCTCATGAACATGGCTATTTTTTTGAGTTCCCATCTCCCATTCTCCTTTCATCAAATGTCTTTCTTTACTTCGATTCTAAAAAACTTTACTTAACTTCAGCTGAAACAAATCTAAGAATTACATAAGAATTATATTTTTATTCGCTATCAACTAAAAAAACTTGTTTCTTTAGGCTAACCAAATGGAAGAAAAACCTAGTAGTATGGTGATTATTCCAATCATTAATCTCAATTTATTTCTCATTAAAATAAAATCCTGACTTATACTTTGTAATAGTTTTTTATTTGAAAGGATTAATGCAAAGATAACCACAGGCAAAATAAAGCCCAAATTATATACAAATAATAACGGATACTTAACTACAAATGGTTTAGATTGGATGATGATTAATATGGCCATATAGATGGCTCCGCCACATGGCACGGTACAAAGCCCAATAACTAGTCCACTAAAGAAGCTGCCAAATTTGGAAACAGGATTGCTATATTTTTTATAAATGGGATGTAAAAATCTTGGCATTTTAATAATTGCTTGTGATTGCTTAAATAGGGAATCACGGACCATGAATACACCGAGAACAACAACTAAAAATCCAGCAGTTTGTGCGAGTGTTTTTGTTTGAAAGGATGATATTTGAAATAACTCAAGAATTCCTATTCCCAAAAGAATATAAATCAAGAAAATACCAAATGCATAAAAAAAGGCATAACTTAAAATATTTTTTCGTTGTCTTTCAATATTCAAATCATTGTCTATCTCTGATCCAAAGCGGTTCAGCAAAAACCCTGTCCATAATAATAAAGTACTAAATGCACAAGGATTAAATCCATCCAAAATTCCCGCTAATAACATAAACCCAAATAGAAGGATGATACTTGTTGTTGCAGCTATACTAGCAGCCATAATACTTTGATTTAATAAAAAGGAAAAAAACAATAATATAAAAAAGAGAAACAAACTTATAATAGTAGTTTTTAATGGTGTTTTCATTTTAATTTTCCTTCACTACGTTATGATTAACTTACCTTGCATAGTTGGATTCTCACGACCTCCACAGCATATATCACAATAAAATTCATATTCTCCAGGTTCATTGACTTTTATCTTAATTGTTTTGGTAGATTCAGGAGACAATTTATAATCAAAATCTAGTTCATCGCTAGCAAATTGATGCCATCCACCACCATCGGAATGTGCTGAGTTGTCTGGATTTATTAATTGAAGGGTTATCTCTTCTCCTGCTTTAGCCTCAATAGTTGATGGAGTAAAACCTGCCATGGAAACTTCTATACGAGTCCCTTTTTCATCCTCTTGATTTGCCATGCTTTTAGTAATACTCAATATTAATGGAATAAGTGCGGCTATGATAATTAGTATAAATGTGAATTCTAACAAATATTTTCTAGCTTGCTTTTTTTTTACTTTCGTCATTTTTTATCCCCACTATAGATAGAATTTTTGTTTTTTTGCAGTGAAACTATTTAACATTCCTTGATAAATGAATTTAAATAAAAGATTCTATTTAATACAAACGATTAAACTTTTATACGTTATTTTGTATTTTTTAAAAAAATTCCGTTTGATCTTAATAAGTTCTTAAAAAAATCGTCTAGAATCACATTCCAGACGATTTTTAAAAATAGAGATTCTCCTATTATTTATATTGTTATTAGCTTATTAATGACAATGATGATGGTGCTCATGGTGTTTTTGATGATCTTTACCTTTACCGCAGCAATGGTCATCGTCATGATGCTTATCATGTTGATGCTCATTTTTCTCAGTCTGTTTTTCCTCTTCGCAACAACATTTTTCTTCTTTTTTTACATTTTTATCTAACATAAAATCTCCTCCTAGATTCCTTATTTACAATGTTATTCTAATTTAACTTCCTTAGTATCAGCTGAAATGAATATAAGAATAACCTAAGAATTAAACTGTCTTAGATTATATAAGTTTTCAAAAATCACTCAATTTTGATAGAAATGAAAGACTGGATATCTTGCTCAGGTCAAGTCTTCAATTAATATGAAATAGGAAAATTAATGTTTTATAATAAGAGGAAGACAGAATCAAAATCAAAAAATTCTAATTAATCATAAATTTTCCTACTTCGTATTAATTCTCGTCCTATATTTAATTGTAGAAAATACTTCATCATTGGAGGAGTCACAATGGTTGTAATAATAACTACAACTATGATAATAGCAAACAAACCTTGTGTAATTAGATTTGATTCTAAACCAATTGCTGCTACTATTAATGCTACCTCTCCACGAGATACCATTGCTGAACCTATTCCCATTGAGTTATTCCAACCAAATCCAGCTAATTTAGCACCTGTACCTGCACCAATAAATTTTGTTAATATAGCTAAAATACTTAACAATATTATTGGAGTTAGATTATCAAGAATACCAACAAACTGAGCTGAAATACCAATGAATGTAAAGAATACAGGAACAAAGATTGAAGAACTTATCGTTTCAACTTTTTCAAATATTTCATGTTTATAACCTGTTACACTTATCGCTACACCAGCTATATAAGCCCCAATGATATTGGCGACCCCCGTGTATTCTGCGACAAAAGCAAAAACAAAGCAGATAAATAAAGCAGCCGTAATAACAGGCTCACTGACTTTTAACAATACGAATTTCTTCATGAACCAAGGAACAACTTTCCAAGCGATCAAAATAGCTCCTCCAAAAAATAATACTTTCTTTAAAATGACTGTAGTTAAAGAAACTTCTCCACCTGCAAAACTCATTAAGAATGCTAAAACAATCATAACAACAACATCATCAATAACAGCAGCCCCTAAAATTGTGGTTCCCTCAGGTGTTTTTAGTTGGTTCATTTCTTTAAGTGCTTGAACCGAAATACTTACACTTGTAGCAGAAAGCATAATGCCTAAAAACCAAGATTGGTACGAGGTTAGGTCCATCATTATCCCTGCAAAATAACCTAAAACAAGAGGGACCAGAATTCCTCCAAAACCGACGTATGCAGATGCTTTGCCAGATCGTTTAAATTCATCTATATCTGTTTCTAATCCTGCTGTAAACATAAGTAGAATTACACCAATTTGACTAAATGCTGATAAGGTATCAGTCGCACTTATTAATCCAAAAACAGATGGTCCTATTAGAATACCAACTATGATTTCTCCCAAAACGGATGGCTGACCAAATTTTACGCTTAAACTTCCTGCAAGTTTGGCTGCCAATATAATTATAGCTAATTGAAGTACTAACAATATCCCTCCACCTCTCAAAATGTATATCTAGTATAAAATAAAAAAGGATCCATCATCTAAGGACATAATTATCCCTTGATGACAGACTCCTCCAAAGTTTTTCTATATTATTATTAAACAAAGAATTAATCGTATGCTTTTTTATACTATTTTAACAACGTTTAACTAGAATCTTGTTTATATTACGAGCTGTTTTAACAAATATTTCTCAAAATCTGAGCTAATCTCCTCCTATCAAAATCTAAATGTATATTTCATAATAATCGTCTTTCCTTAGAAATAGATGAAATGAATATAAGAATTACTTAAGAAATTAATAGTTTAAAATTAAACTTCTAAACTTGAACTAAATAATAGATTACGAGGGATACGGCCATCATGATCAAAACAAACAATCCAGTTTTTAGATACTCGTTGGTGTTAATTACATTTTCTTGATTGATAAGTTTATGCTTCTTTCGGTATTTTACTAGAATAAATGCAATGATGATTCCTATTAAACTCATCACATGGCTTACACTAAAAGGACCAAAAACCATTGGGTTTACTCTAGTAAACTCCACAATGCCACGAATAACTAAAAATCCGATTAAATAATGAATAAACACTTGACCTGAATAAGAAGGCTTCTTTAAACGCAACCATAGATACCCAAATAATAAATAGTCTAATAAAAATTCATAGGCTTGGGCAGGATGAAGGTATTCACCATACTTCTCCACTCCCCAAGGTAATGCACTTGAGATTGGTCCGCCAAATACATCACAGCCTATTCGGCTAATTCCTTGAGCTATTATTAATGCTGGAGCTACAATATCTAATGTTTCCCAAATAGGTATTTTGTGACGCTTTAAAAACCAGTAACCAACTAATAATCCCCCTAAAATTCCACCATGAATAGAAAGTCCACCCTCCGTTATATGGAGTATTTTAATAGGATTGGCAAAATAATAGGATGGATTATACACTAATATATAAGTTATTCGGGCTCCAATAATCCCCCCGATTAATGAATAAATAGCTATGTCCATCAAAACCTTATGATCAAGCCCTTTTCTTTTGGCTTCTCTTGTAAAAATATAAATGCCAACTGATGCACCTACCGCTATCATTAAACCAAAAAAGTAAAACGTTAACGGACCTATACTAAATAAAGGTATCATGTATTTTCCTCATTTCTAATGTATCGTCTAGTAGTTTTTTGAAAAAAGCATAACTTCTAACTTGTTAACTATCATAAAAGCAAAAAGTGAATTTTTTATCGAGAAAATGTGTATAAAATTTTAACATTGTAAAATAAACGATTCATTTTGATGAGATTGTTATAAAAATTTACACAAAAAGTATTTATTAATCCTAAATTTCTGCATATTAATTGATTATTATACTTTTGAAACATCTGCTTTTATCCCTAACAGAAGAATAGGCGCTTTCCCCTAGCTCCTATTCTTCCCTATATCAAGTTTTTAAGAGGTTTCATAATTACTTTACAGAAATCAAATCCTTTTAAAATAGTTCCTAAATTAAATAACTTAAGCTGGTATAAGATTAAAAATCTTTTAAAAAACAAAATGAAGAAATATTTTACATCATTTTTAATGGAAAGGGTGAAAATTTTATGGAAATGACGTCTGTTGAAAAGTGTCAGGGTCAGAACCAGCAGATGGCTTCTAGATCATCTAGGATGAAAGCATTGGATCAAACAGAAGGAAAGATTGATTACAGCAATAAAAGCAACAAGTTGTTAGAAGAGGCTAGTACTAAAGCTCTAGAACAAGCAGCACAACCTTACCTAGGTGGTAATATTGATATAAAAGGATAGTGAGAGAGCTCAATTATACTGATTTTCTTTCATTTTTATTAAGAAGAGTACAAATTTCGTACTCTTCTTTCAATTATTTTTAATCAAATATCCCCTGTTCCTTAATAGTCCAAAGCTTTTCTAAGCGTTTCGATATTTTTTTCCATTATAGAAATATAATCCTCATTTTTTTTAATATCTTCTTCATTTAAGGCCTCTAAATTGTGCAGAGTTAGTGTTTCTGCCCCAATTTCTTTTTTAAGTACCTCAGCTACCTTATTTTCCACATTTTGCTCAAAAAGTATATATTTAATTTCTTGTTTTTTTGCAGCTTTAATGATTTCTTCTAATTGCTTTTGCGAAGGTTCATTGCTTGGGGAAAGTCCGCTAATTCCTATTTGTTCCAAACCATATGCATCCTCCCAATATCCGAAAGCAGAATGAGCCACAATATAATTCTTATTGGAAGATTCTCTGACCATTTTCTTAAAGGATAAATCCAATATTTCTAGTTCTTCTTTCAGCTTTTTAAAGTTTTCTTCAAAATACTCCTCTTGTTCTGGCTTTATTTCAATAAATACATTTTTAATATTTTCGGCAAGTTGGATAGCTCTATTAGGATCAAGCCATACATGTGGGTCGACATCCCCTTTTACCGCCTTTTCTTTCACTATGATTCCGTTTGAGTCTATTAAAGCAACACCTTCGGATGCTTTTACTATTTTTGTCTGTTCATTTTTAACAGCTTCAATAACAGCATCCGTAAAACCTTCAATTCCGGTTCCTAAATAAACAAAGGCATCTCCCTCAGATATTTTAACCATTGTTTTGGTGGAGGGTTCAAAGGAATGCGCATCGGAACCAGTTGGGACAATGTTTTCTACCTGTACATATTTACCGCCTATTTTCTCTGAGAAATCTTGAAGTGGAAAAATGGTGGTATAGATATTAAGTTTCTCTTTTCCGATACCACTTTCATTTCTAGATAATGATTGGCTGCAGCCTGTTAGGACTAAAAATACAAATAAAATAGAAATAATGACAACGATATACTTTTTCATAAATTTCTCCTTAACTTTAAATAGTAATTATTACGATTTACAACTTATAATCAATTCAACTATCAAAATATAATCAATAAATATGCAAAAAGTATTGAGAAATAAAAAATTTATTTAAAAAAGTTCCTTTCAAACCAAATTTAGAGACTCTAAAATATTTCTGTATTGCTATAATTAATATAGTTATATACTATCTTTTTATTAAATTTGAAAATCAGCAAGGTTGGTTTAAGTTATTGTACTGTTTTTCATAATATAGGGAACTTTCATTCAGAAAAGAATGAATTACATTATTTCAGGGGTAAAAATATCCAATGTGAAACCAAAGAAGTTGTTGAATGACAATTGTATCGGAGGAATGAAACAATGTTCTATTTAGTTCCAATAATGCTAGAAAAGGTTGGAATTATCGTTATTGTTGCCTATGTTCTTTCTCAAATGAATTCATTTCGCCAGCTTTTTCAACATGAGCATAAAACGAGTGAAAAAGTTATGCTTTTACTACTTTTTGGTGCATTTGGAGTAATTAGTAATTATACAGGAATAGAAATTCATCATAATATCATTAACAAAGCTGAGTGGAATTACGAACTAGACTCCGAAAGCGCTTTAGCAAATACAAGAGTAATGGGAGTAGTCATTGGAGGTCTGCTTGGTGGACCTATGGTTGGTATCGGCGCTGGGATGATTGCAGGTGTCCACCGTTATACATTGGGTGGATTTACAGCATTTTCTTGTGCTATTTCAACCATTTTGGCAGGAACCGTAGCAGGATATTTAGGGAAAGTACGAAAACAGAAGAAAAAAAAGATTACTTCCACATTTGCTGTAACTGTTGGTATGGCATTAGAAACGGTTCAGATGCTCATCATTCTTGTTACTGCCAAACCGTTTGAACAAGCATGGCAACTCGTGCAGATTATTGGTTTACCCATGATTTTCGTTAACGGTTTTGGAACGCTATTGTTCATGTTTATGATCCAATCGATCAAACGCGATCACGAGCGTACACGTGCCAATCAAACGAACCATGCATTTTATATAGCAGAACAGACACTCCCTTTCTTTCGTGAAGGACTTAATACTAATTCGTGTAAGGAAATATCAAAAATTATGCTGAAGCTGACAGACGCAGATGCTGTTGCAATAACCGATCATCAAAAAATATTATCGCATGTCGGCGCTGCTTCCGATCACCATATTCCTCTTGCAAAACCTGAAACTCTTTTAACAAAAAGAGTGCTCGAATACAGAAAGATCTTAGTTGCAAGAACGAAAGCAGAAATCTCCTGTATTCATAGTAACTGCCCTTTAGAAGCTGCCATTGTACTACCATTAAAGGTGAAAAATAATATGGTTGGGACTTTAAAAATGTACTATACCGATCCTGAAAAGCTTAATCAGGTACAGCAACAATTAGCAGAAGGTCTTGCTAATTTGTTCTCTACACAATTGGAACTTGCAGAAGCGGAAAGACAAACGAAGCTATTAAAAGATGCTGAAATTAAAGCATTACAAGCACAGATTCATCCTCACTTTTTATTTAATAGCATTAATACAATTTCTGTACTCTGCCGTACTGATGCAGATAAGGCTCGTAAATTGTTACTAGAGCTAAGTTCCTTTTTTCGAGGAAATCTACAAGGAGCAAGGCAGATGCTTATCCCTTTGGAGAAAGACTTAGAAAATGTAAAAGCGTATATTTCGTTAGAGCAAACACGATTTCCAAATAAATATCAAATAGATTATCTCATTGAACCCAATCTTAAAAAGGTACTTATTCCACCTTTCATGTTACAACCTTTAGTTGAAAACGCCATTCATTACGGGTTCCCGGGAAGTAAAAATAGAGGAATTATTCAAATTCGTATCTTCTCTGAAAATAGTCGTTTAATCATTATTGTAAAGGATAATGGAATAGGGATACCGAATGACAAGATTGATGTCCTCGGAAAAAAAATAGTAAGCTCTAAAAAAGGAAATGGTACAGCTATCTTTAACATAAATGAACGACTAAAAGGAATTTATGGTAGCCAAGCAAGTTTAGTTATAAAAAGTCAAGTGGGTAATGGAACAAACATAACTATTTCGATCCCTTCCGAAAATAAAGGAGTGTTTGATCAAGATGCTAACAGCGTATATAGTGGATGATGAACCTTTAGCAAGAGATGAATTAAAATATTTATTAAATAGAAGCAAAGAAGTAAAAATATTAGGGGAAGGAGATTGTATCGAGGATGCAGAGATGGAAGTCGCTACATTAAAACCCGATATTGTTTTTGTAGATATTGAACTTGCTGAAGATAATGGATTGACTTTAGCAAAGCAGTTACAAACCTTTGATCCCTCCCCCATAGTTGTTTTTGCCACGGCCTATGACGAATATGCACTGCAAGCTTTTGAGTTAAATGCGCTAGATTATGTTTTAAAACCCTTCGATGAAGCACGTATTCAAAAAACATTAGATAAAATTAAACAATTGCAAAGCCTTGGGAATAAAGATCTTTCTACCAATCCTTATATTAAAAACGATAGAAATGAAAAAATACCTATTCTTGTAGATGATAGAATAATCTTATTAAACTATGATGAAATTCTTTATATAGAATCCTTTGAGAAAAAGTGTTTGATTAAAACATCGGTACAGGAATTTAAAGTTAATGATACGCTTGTCGTAATGGAAAAGAAGTTAAATAAAGCTCCGTTTCTACGTGTTCATCGAAGCTACCTTGTCAATTTAGATCATATTGCGGAAATCGATCCTTGGTTTAATTCAACATATAATTTAATCATGAAGGATAACTCTAAAGTTCCAGTTAGTAGAACCTATGTAAAAGAATTGAAAAAGTGTCTTGGTTTGTAAAATCATTTATAAATTGTATTTCATCTTTTCATTATTGCTTTTCATCCTGTTATTTGTGTAATTTAGTTTGAAAAATGAAATATCCCCGTTTTCATTTGTAAAATGAAATTAAGCCAAATAATAAAGGAGAATGATGAAATGAATGCGATTACAATTGTAATAGGTGCTCTCTGTATCTTGGCCATTGCTTATCGATTATATGGTACTTTTATGACTGCTAAAGTTTTAAAAGTTACCGAAGATGAAACAAAACCGACTCCAGCTCATAGAATGGAAGACGGTCAAAACTATGTTCCAACGAATAAATGGGTTGCGTTTGGACACCATTTTGCGGCAATCGCTGCTGCAGGTCCATTAGTTGGTCCAATTTTAGCAGCACAGTTCGGTTATTTACCAGGCTTAATATGGCTATTAGTAGGGGCGGTAATCGGTGGTGCTGTTCATGACTTAGTCGTACTTTTTGCATCTATGCGAAGAGATGGAAAATCTTTATCAGAAGTAGCCAAGGATGAACTTGGTCCTGTCGCAGGGTTTTGTGCTGGTTTAGCAATGTTATTTATCATTATTATTACGATGGCAGGTCTATCATTAGTAGTCTTGGGCGCACTAGAAAGAAACCCATGGGGAACCTTTGCTGTAGGTATGACGATTCCAATCGCAATGGGTGTTGGTTTATATTATAAAAAGACAGGAAACTTAAAACTTGCATCTACTGTCGGTTTTCTTCTTATAATGGTTGCTGTCGCTATTGGGCCTTACCTGCAAGGTACATGGCTTGGTGATTTTTTAACACTTGAAAAAAGCACTCTAGCAATAGCACTTCCAACCTATGCATTTTTTGCCGCAGTTTTACCTGTCTGGTTATTACTGGCACCACGGGATTATTTAAGTACTTTTATGAAAATTGGTGTGTTTGGTGCATTGATAATTGGGGTTTTTATTGTAAATCCAACTGTTCAATTTCCGGCATTAACAGAATTTATTAATGGTGGAGGTCCAATTGTTGCCGGTCCAGTTTGGCCGTTCATTTCTATTACCATTGCTTGTGGAGCAATTTCGGGTTTCCATGCATTTATTGGTTCAGGTACTACACCAAAGATGATTAATCGTTGGAAGGATATTAAACCTGTTGCATTTGGGGCTATGCTTGTTGAGTGTGTAGTAGGTGTCATGGCTTTAATAGCAGCTATCTCCATGCAGCCAGGAGATTACTTTGCTATCAATTCAACACCAGAGGCATATGAAACACTGGGAATGCAAACCGTCGAATTAGATACTTTAGAAGGACAAGTTCAACAGGACCTTAATGGGAGAACGGGCGGTGCAGTAACGTTAGCTGCAGGAATGACATATATCTTCACAGAATTTCCAGCTTTTGAAAAAATCGCTTCTTATTTTTACCAGTTCATCATATTATTTGAGGCTGTCTTTATCTTAACAGCTATTGATGCTGGGACACGGGTTGCCCGTTACTTGATACAAGACTTTTTTGGAAACTTTATTAAACCGTTAAAAAAGACGGACTCATTAGTAGCAAATCTTATTGCTAGTGCTCTTGCCTCCTTCTTCTGGGGTTATCTACTTTTCTCCGGAGACATAAGTTCTGTTTGGGCACTTTTCGGAGTTTCCAACCAATTAATGGCTTCGATTGGTTTAATTATTGGTGCAACAGTGATTCTTAAAATAGCCAACAAGCGATGGTACATGCTTACATGCTTAATCCCTCTTGCATACCTATTTGTAACTGTTATGGTTGGTGGATATTGGATGGTGACGAATGTCTACTTGAATACTGAAAGTGCTGGATATAACGTAATAAATGGAATACTTTCAATAGTTATGTTGATCCTTGGTATAATAATATTGGTTGCAGCTATCAAGAAGTGGATTGCATTATGGAAAATTCCACAGGTGGAATTAGTAAAACAATCAGAAGCAGAAGTAGCATAAAAAACAGCACCCATTCACACAAGTGATTTGGGTGCTGTTTTTTTTATCCTATTGAATCTTTGCAGAAATAGATTTTAAAAAGCTTACACCTGATATTTTTAATGTGAGTTTTTCTTTACTGTATAAGAAATTTTGTATATAGATTGTAAGATTTCCTATTTTTAATAGTTTATATTGTTCAAACGTTTTAGGTTCCCCTGGAATTGCAACTAATTCTTGAACACATGGTGCACAGCAAGCATCGACTTCTAACATTTTTACTGTTAGTTGATTTCCTTTAGATTCAATCCACTTTTTTGATTCTTCGTCTATTTCCACATGCATTCACCAATCCCTCCTTTTCTACCTGGCAATCCATATTATATATATTAATTTAGTATACGAATTTAAAAATGAACTATTTTAAGATTGAAATTTGATAGACTAAAAATTGGTATAGAAAGTTTCATTAGAAATAAAAGAATTATTGGGTACAAACGACTTTTACCATCCCCTGCTTGCACCGCCACCGCCTGAGGAACCGCCGCCACCACCTCTAGGACCATCCCCTCCGCCTCTTCCTCCTCGTGAGAGGATAGAAAGAAGAATATGAGTAAGGACTCCTCCAAAAAACTTAAAATCTAAATACAATACTACCACAACAATAATGATCAATAACCATGAGGGAATCCCAATCCCCTCATCTTCTCTAAGCTCTTGAGTTGGCTGCTCGACTTGTTGTTTTTCTCCTTCAATAACGTATTCAGCCAATACCTCACTTGCTAGCACCTTATATGTTTCAATTATAGCACGATTTATCTCATTCTTTTGTAAGTATGGGATTGTAATTTCATCAAGAATCCTACCAACTTTCCCATCTGGTAGTCTACCCTCTAAACCGTAACCAACTTCAATTCTTAATGGTCTTTCATCACTACCTGATGATGGATTCATCCCAATAACCATTAATATTCCATTATCCTCTTCTTCATTGCCAATTTTGTATTGACGGAATACCTCATTTGCAAATTCCTCAATCGATTGATCACCAATTGATTCTACGGTTAGGACAGAAATTTGTGCGGTTGTTTTTTCCTCAACATTACTTCCAATCCTTCCTACCTCTATTTTTTCTTGCTCAGTTAAAACACCTGCAAAATCTTGTACATATATATCTCCAATAGGATCTGGAATTTGGGGCATCTCAGCAAATGATTTCCCAGCAAAAAGAAAAATGGTGAATAATAGCATCAAAATACTGAAGATCCGTTTACTCCTCATTATTCTTTGCCTTCAAAGTCAAACTTTGGTGCTTGTTGTGCACTAGGGTCAGCTTCAAAATATTCCTTTTCTTCAAAACCTATTACATTCGCCACAATCACCCCAGGAAAGCTTTTTACTTTTTTGTTATATTCTGCAACACGTTCGTTATAATCCTTTCGAGCAACAGAAATTCTATTTTCTGTACCAGATAATTCATCCATTAATTGAGAAAATTGCTGATCCGCTTTTAAATCGGGATAATTTTCCACTACAACTAGTAATCTACTTAAAGCACCAGATAATTCATTATTAGCTGTTGCTTCTTCTTTTGGGGAATTGGCATCTGCTAACCTAGCGCGGGCATTTGATATTTCTGTTAGTACGTCTTCTTCATGTGCGGCATATCCTTGAACCGTATTAACAAGGTTTGGGATTAAGTCAAGTCTCCTTTGTAACTGATTTTCAATTTGAGCATACGATTGATCTACATTTTCCTCCAAATCAATAAAACTATTATAGTTAGGTACAATCAAAGCACCTAAAATTAGTATTACCGTTGCTATTATTCCGAATACCAAGAAACTTTTTTTCACTTATACAGACTCCTTTCTATCAATTGGTTTTTTTATTTCAGTGGGATTATCTAGGTCTGCACATAATGGAAATATAAATTGACATCTATGATAACCATATTGATGATCATTGCATTCATGAGTACTATATTTAAGTTGATAGTGCAAACCATATGGATAGCCTACCTCATCTAAATTTTCCCCTCTAGTTAACCATAAATCTAGTTTATTTGAATATTTCCATTGTCCTTTTTCAAACTTATGCCTAATAAGAAGCAAATGATCGTCTCCTCTCATTTTTGATATAGATCTTTTATCTCATTTTATATAGGAAATCTGAACTCAAGATTAATTAGATATGAGAATTTCTTAAGAATCGAAAAAATGCTATGCTTTTTTGAATAAAAAGTGCAAATTAATATTTCTTAATAACAATACTAATTTATTTCGTATCTATATTATCCAATTATCACCCGATAAATTTTGATTGCTCCAATGAACTTTAGACTTTTTATTTTAAAAAGGAAAATATCTTATTTAATTAAAATCCCTTAGGAATGTGAACAAATTGTGAATCTATTATTTCTCCATTGATACTTCATATTTTCTCCATATTTATTATTTATTCTTATTACTGTGATAAAAGTTTTATTTAATTAATGGAAAGGAGAGATTTTTATGAGTTGTTGTGGTGGTGGTCATAATCATTCTAGTAATGATAAACATTCAAAAAAGGATTCTTTAATGGCATCGATTTGGCCCTGGATAATTGGTTTTGTTGTAATTGGAGGGCTCATTTATTTCATTGATTAAAAAATAAGGAGAGGTTTGAAAATATGTCAATAAAACTTAATCGTCCAAAAGTAGTTAATAATATCACAGAATTAATAGGTAATACCCCTCTTGTTCAACTTAATAGAATTAGTAATGAAACAGGGACAGAAGTTTTGGCAAAATTGGAATATTTTAATCCTTTAGGAAGTGTGAAAGATCGCATTGGTTTGGCCATGATCGAAGCAGCAGAAGAAGAAGGGCTAATTAATAAAGATACGGTTATTATTGAACCAACTAGTGGAAATACCGGAATTGCTCTAGCTTATATCTCTGCTGTAAAAGGCTATCGCTGTATTCTTGTTATGCCGGAAACAATGAGCATAGAACGCCGTAAATTATTAAAAGCATTTGGGGCAGAACTTGTGCTAACGGAAGGTGCAAAAGGCATGAAAGGAGCGATTGAAAAAGCTAATAAACTAGCAGAAGATATTCAAAATTCCTTTATTCCTCAACAATTTAATAACCCTGCAAATCCTGAGATTCATCGAAAAACAACAGCAGTTGAAATTTGGAATGATACAGAAGGAGATGTTGATATTGTAATTAGTGGTGTTGGTACTGGAGGAACCATTACCGGAATTTCAGAGGTTCTAAAGAAACGTAAGCCATCTCTCCTTTCTATTGTGGTTGAGCCCGAATCTTCCCCTGTTTTATCTGGCGGAAACTCAGGAGCACATAAAATTCAAGGAATTGGAGCTGGTTTTATTCCTAATGTCTTAAATACAGAGATTTATGATGAAATTATAAAAATCTCTAATGAGGACGCTTTTGAAGCATCCAGACGTGTAGCAAAAGAAGAGGGTATTTTGGTCGGGATCTCATCTGGTGCTGCCATTGCTGCAGCTTATCAAGTAGCAGCCCGTTCTGAAAATAAAGGTAAAACAATAGTAGTGATTCTCCCTGATACAGGTGAAAGATACCTATCAACCGCTTTGTTCCAAGACTAGTTACAATATGAAAAAGAAGAGGTTAGACTCACCTAAGGGGAAGTATTAAGAGTCGACCTCTTCTTTTACTATCCATACATTATATTTTAAAAATTAATGGAGGCTGCCACATGACTGAAGATAAAAATCATTCGAATCCTAAAAAAGAAAGAACCTTCCTAAAAGCAGTTGGTTCTGTATTATTTGCCATTATAGCTTCCTCTCATCATTGGATTCATACTCTACTGATAGCGTTAGGCCTAACTACGTTAGGTACAAGTTTATTGGCAATGCCACCATCCATTAGACTAGTGTTTTTGGTTATCTCATTGGCTTTGTCTATATGGTTTCTACGAGTTGCAAAGAAGAAATGGTCAAAAGACCGCCCTGCAGCGTGGGTTTATCTGATCTCATCTATAATTTCAATCATTCTTGTCATAACAGCAATACCTGATACCATTACAAGTTTAAATCAACCAGACCCAGTCCAACAACAGGATCAACAACAACAACCTAAAGAAGAACCACTACAGGATCAACAAGAGGAGCACGAAGGTCATCATAATTAATTTCAAGAAGGGCTGTATCAAATTTGGCGTAATGCTTTAGTGATACAGCCCTTTCCTTTATAAAATGAAACTTCATTCTAAAATTATGTTTTAGGTTAAAAACCTTATTAACGAGAACATCAGTGTAATGAAAACGATACTAACAAAGAAATAACCGTATCCCTTGAAGTTCTCTTTTCTCATTGTTTTGTAATACTCTTTATAATTAATTTCTCCTTTTGCAAACCTTAATCCATTATAATCAGGTTTAACAGAATAATAATTCCCTTTTTTATCTTCCAGAATGATTTTTGTAATAAAATCTTTTCCATTCCATTGTTCATCATGTAATCGCAGTTTTAAATCGTTTCCTTCTGAATCTTCTGCTCTTACCACTTTGTAAAATGAATTATTTTGGATCTCTTTACTCATTTTATAAGCTTGTTGTTCCATAAAATTATTTGAAATACACACATTTATCAACTCACTTAAACTATAATTGTTCATAAATTTCATATTTATTCCCTACATAATTATATTCTATGCTGGATTCCCGCTAACCTCTTCTGCTTTCCAATAATATTCACCAAATACTTCAGCAAAGGCTTCAATAGAACGATTGAGTTCTTCCATGTTATTTTCGACACCACCAAATTCTAGTAACATAGATTTATTAGTAAGGTCCTGATTATATACACCATTTCCCTCATCCTTTCCTTTTACAAATACTCCTCTACTTATTCCAGGGTATTTTTCTTCTAATTTTTGATGTAATTCTTTTGCAAGATGTAAATTTTCTTCATAATTTTTATTTTCTTTTCCTACCACAAAAAACAATCTAGCAAATGGCTTTCCATTTATCATTGTAGTAGTAATCTCTTTAGGCTGTGAATCTCTATGAATATCTATTAAATAGTTTATCGATTTTTCGGTTGCTAAGGCTTCTTGTACTAAACCTCTTGAAAGATCGTAAGAATGATTATAATTCCAATTCTTTTTCTTTAGCTCCTCCGTTACATTTGCTTTACTTTGACTTGTACCTATCCCCCTTTTTATTAATTCCTCTTGAAGCCTCTTACCAACTGCAATAATATTTTTATCTTCATTAATACTAACAGCTTCATCTGGGTTATTAACACCACTTAAGAAGGGTATAAACGCTTCCCAACTATGTGAATGATATACAAATACTCCATTTTCCCCTGGCGTAGTGGGAAATTCTTGTTTATTATTTGGATTTGGCTCAGAAACTGGTTTTTTCTCTGATTCTTCGATTTCCTTTAATAATACCTCTAGTGGAGGAGCAGACTCAACAGGTATATTAGTTAAATTGGTTCCATTTCCTGCCACTGCTATTTCTGTATGATAAGAGGAAAATCCAGGTAGTTCTCGACCTAAAAACGTTTGAATATCGTCTGGTCATATATTCGTCATTGTAGTAAATAGAATTTTTGGGATAGAAATTTGCCAGCTATTCTCTTTATCTGTCATAGCCTTAAGTTGTCCAATTTCACCCGCCATCAATGAGAGAAAAAAATCAGAAGAAATTCCTTCACTTGTAGAATGAATGAAAGTTGAAGTGAATTTGTGCTTAAAATCCAAAAAGTTTACAGTGAACACTATACCAAATATTGATATAAATAGAATCATAACGATCGAATGAAGTTGAATAAAAAAGGTAATCTTCCTTACTCTTTTCTCTCATATTATTACACCTCTTAAATTTGAATGTCTTCTATTTTATGAAAAGAAAAGAACAGAAAGACTAGTAAAATCCTATTATTTTAATAGAGTACATCCTTCATTCAGAAAATAAAGTTGTAAACATCGATAAGGGTGAGCAATTTTAAAGTGTACCTGATTCCTTTCTTTCCCAACTTATTGGCATGTCCAATCACAAATAAACATATTATATAGCATGTAAAAAGGAGGCGAAATAATTGAATTTCTTTCATTACTTTGTCATGTTAACTCTTTGCCTTATTTTCATAACAGCTATAGCAATGTCTCTTTTCTTTAGAAGTAGATTAAGAGGGATGTCAAGTATGATACTCTCTATGGCAATTGGTACGAGTATAGGATTAACCGTTGGGGTCTTTTTCGGATCACTATTTCAAGGGAACCTTTTTCATTCCACACTTTACTCTGTTTTAATAGGCATTTTTGTAGGAGCTGCTTTAGGGGGGATATTTGGAATCCTTCCTTCACTTGAAGGTTCTATGGGTGGACTAATGGGTGGTATGATGGGAGCCATGCTTGGGGAGATGATTACCTATGATCAATCAATTATTATGGTAAACCTACTTCTGGCCCTTACTGTTAGTAGTCTGTTTTTATTTCCTATTTTATCAGGTTCCTCTAATAAAGGAGAAAAAATCCAAACCAAAAAATGGATTTTCAAACCACTTTTTATCTTGTTTTTCTTATCATCTTACTTACTTATTGGAAGTCAATTAGATAAACAAATGTTATCTAAATCTAATTCATCTCAACAACAAATTCACCATTTAAACAATAAAAGTGATTTGGTAAAAAAGGAAAATACATCACTTGAATGGACTATTAAGGTATTACCCTCCCAGTTTTCATATAACCCATCAGAAGTGACCCTAAAGAAAGGGGAAAAGGTATCACTTATCCTTAAAAATGAAGATAATATCGAGCATGATATTGAAATTAAGGATATTTTATTTTCTGGAAAGGAATCAATAAACCATCGGAACCATATGAACAATAATACTAACCTTCATTTGCATGCACCTGCCAAAAAACAAACAAAATTAACCTTTACCCCTCTAGAACAAGGAACTTATGAATTTTACTGTACTCTTCCCGGTCATAAGGAAAATGGCATGGTGGGGCTTTTGATAATATCATAGGGTATAACAGTAGCATAATAACAAAATTAGTGTTTTGTGTTCAGTATTTACTTTTAATTTGTTAAATTGGTAGCATCCTTATAAATAAACTTCTATAGGCAGTTATTACTTGAATGAATCACTTAAGAACAAGCAAAAGGTTTTCCGAAAAATAAATGATTCCCTTTCTATTCAAGTCTATGGGATGAACCGATAAATCGATTTTCCCATAGACTTCATCGTTTCTTCATTAGGAACCCCAATAAGTTATCGTATCAAAAATACCCAAAACCAACATTATCACTCCCGCAAACCTTTGAACTATTAATCCTATTTTTCTTCCTTTCTTCATTAATTTTCCACTTAATTCAAAATACCAAATAAAAAATGCAGCAAGTATTAAAGGTAAAGAAGTACCCAAGGCAAAAACGCCTGGAAGAACAATCCCGTAAGAAACAGATAAGGACATTGGCATTAAGGTAATAAAAAACAATACAAACATGGTTGGACAGAACCCAAGTGTAAAACTAACTCCCATTAAAAAGGCGCCTATTTTTCCACTTTTCATTAATCTTTCTGGGATACTTCCTAAGGTAATAGATTTATAGAATTTAATAATGCCAAGCATAAAAAGGCCAATTAGTATTAATATCGGTCCAACTATTTTTCTAAACCACGGAAAATAGAGAGCAAGAATAGATTTTACTTCATTTCCTAACACCCATATGATTATCCCAAGAGTGGTAAAGACTACAACTTTTCCAAGTATAAAAAAAAGAATTTCACTCCAAGCCATTCGTTTCTGTATAGATTTATTTCCATATAACGTAATAGCTCCTAAGTTTCCTGTGAATTGACAAGGTGTTAAGGCTCCAACAAGTCCTAAAACTAAGGCAAATAAAATCGGAATCCCTTCCGTACTGCTTATCAAATTATAGAATGGTTGGCTAAGTACATAACTGATTTGACTAAAGAACTCATACATTTTTTATCCCCCTATCCCTAAAATTCCAATGACCCTTTTGTTCGTTAGATATATTAATGATTTAAATTCCTATTATCCAAAAATCAATCATTAAATGCTAGTTTACTATTTATTTTTGCAGAAATTATGAGTAACTGAAATTTTTCTGAAGGTTTAAACAAATTCATTTAAATTACCACTTTTGGGAATTTCGTCTAGATTGAACCACTCTAACGGAAATCCGAGCACTTGTCACTGAAAAAGGGAGCCAAAATCGAGGAGTAAGGATAAAAAAATGTTAAATAGAAAATTTAGTTTATTTTGGGTTTATTCAGTAATCCTTTTAAAACAAGATACTATTTTTATATAAAAAATACGCCATAATATACAGTGTCAGATAGTTGTAACTTGTATGTTATGGCTTTAATAGATTTCAACAATCGCGTCCGAATATGGATTATTGATTTCGCTGTAATTTTATTAAAAGGAGTAACCTACTCCCTTTTGGATGGCATTTGTCAGCCACCTTCTACACAAGTAGCCGTTGAACTTCCGACAGCAGCATTTAATTTATTAAGAAGATTAGGAAGAATCTCAGATTCGACAATACTTTCTAATGTATTATTAGTTAATGGTACATTAAATTCCGCAAAAATAGGTGCTGTTATCTCCCATGCTTCAACTATTGCTTTAGGAGACATATTAGATTGTATAACCATATTATACCTCCAGTTATATTATTTCTCTTCAATCATTAAAGTTTCAATAATTGGACAGTCGTACATAGATTTTTCATCAGGGCAACTTTCTTTAAGATTAAAAAGGATTTGTTCAATCTTTTTTAAATCCCTAATTTTCCTCTGTACTTCTTCAACTTTATTAACAACAAAGTTATACATATCATTACATCGTTCACCGTCTTTATCTACGACTCCGAGCAATTTACAAATTTCGGTTAAAGTGAATCCCAAATCTTGCATCCTTTTGATAAATTTTATACGAATGACGCTTTCTTCTGAAAACATCCTATAACCAGTATTCGTTCGAGGAGGCTCTTTAAGTAACCCAACTTTTTCGTAATATCTTATTGTTTCTTTATTGACACAACTCTTTACTGCAAGCTCACTAATTCGATACATAGCTAATTCACCTCATATAAATTATAAACCCTGTATCATAGTACAGGGTAAAGGGTAACTTTGAAATTTAATTTGTTCAATTCTATGGTCGTTAGGAAAGATTACTGAATCATCAATGTACCAAATCGATGGACAGTCTCTCTTTGAGTGAAACTGGTTCAATTTTTCCGTGATGATGGTTATATTTGTATGAAATATTCAACTTTTAAATACACAAGGACTTTATTATAATAAAATCCTTTATATTTTATATATTCTGCATAACTTTTTCATATTTTCTATGTATGATAAATTTACTGATAACTATTAATTAGTAGTTATCTTATTATATATTTTATGATAATAACTAATAGGATTATAAAAGGATGGAGATATAGATTATGTATAATAAACTCTTAAAATCTGGCCAAGTCACCATTCCGAATAAAGCTCAGAAGCACATTGGAATTCAGGATGGGGACTCGCTATATTTATACCAAGAGCAAGATCATATTGTTATTGTTAAACATCATACAGATCATACATTAAACAAATGTATATTCCATAAAGGAAAAATTTCCATTCCAGCTGAGTTACGCAGGCTGCTTGGTATTTCCGTTGGGACATTATTAGAAATAAATATAAATAATAAACATAATAAAATAATCATAAATATAGTGAAACAAAATTTATTAAAAGACGTACAATAAAAAACCAAAAAAATTCCAACATTTGAATGTTTTATATTTTTTATACCATATTAAACTTGTAAAATAGTTGCAATATAAAATCCTTATTTTCTGCAAATGTATCCCTTATTATAATCTTATCCTACTACAAGAATAATTAATGGCCTATCCGCGATTAATTGTTCTATCTTTACGAAGACGTCTCATAGACGTCTTTTTAATATATCTTTATAAAAAGAGTAAAACTTGGGTATAAGATTGGAATTAATGTATTTCCCAAGAGAATGAAAGGCATCGATTCCAACTTTGCAATACAGGTTGATCGATATATCTTTTCAGGCATAATCAGAAGTAAATATAAATAATAGAAATTTCAACGTTTGTTTGTTAAACATTTTTCGTACCATATTAAACTGTAAAATAGTTGCAATAAAAAATCCTTATTTTCTGCAAATGTATCCCTTATTATAATCTTATCCTGCTACAGAATAATTAATGGCCTCTCCGCGATTAATTTATTCTATCTTTACGAAGACGTCTTATAGACGTCTTTTTTACTATACCCCTATAAACAGAGTGAAATTTGTGTGTAAATTGGGATTAATGTATTTCCCAGGAGAAAAAACTACAAAATTAGGAAAAGCATCGATTCCCACTGTGCAATACAGCAGACCGTTATATCTGTTGGGGCATAATCAGAAATAAATATAAATAAATAGTAATTCCCATGTTCGTTTTTTTAGTTAAACATTTTTAGTACCTTATTAAACTTGTAAAAAAGTTGCAATAAAAAATCCTTACTTTCTGCAAATATTTCCCCTATTATATAATTGTTACAATCTATTATAGAATAATTAATGACTTCTCCGGGATTAATTTATTCTATCTTTTTTGAAGATGTCTATTGGACGTCTTTTTTTTTGGATAAATCTGCATAAAAAGTGCACGTTTTGGGGGTAAAATATAGGTTGATGCATATTTCCCAAGGAGAATAATACTATGCAAAATTATATTCAAAAGTTGATTGCATCCTATCGTTCGGATGCAGAGTCTGTCTATCAAACTTGGTTTATTAATAATGATGAACGATTAAAAGCTTTCCGGACCATACGTAATGGTATTAAACAAGTGATTGAAGAGATTGAACGTAATCAATTTGGTAATGATTATAAAGGTACTTCATTAGAAGTAGTAGTAACAGCAATTGCAGAACAAAAGCAGATTTTCACAGGAGCAGCACATGCGTTTTATTGGAAACCGAAACTTCGTATTCCTGATATCTATGAGAATGAAAATAATAAACAAATATTTGCCCGTTTCCTTAAAAGCTGTCTACAAAATACTAATGAGAGAACCTTATTAGAAGAAGTGCTAAAACTTAATGAAAAGAATATCAAAGGACTGGGTCCTGCAGTAGCGAATATATTATATTTCTTACACCCTACTGTATTTCCTCCGTTTAACACTGCAATTGTAAACGGTTTTAACGTTCTTTTTAATGAAAAGATAAAACTCGGTTCATGGACAGAATACCTTCGGATGCGAGAAATTATGCTAGATTATAATAAACAAAACAGTGTCTTACTTTCAAAAGATTTAGGGGCTATTGGGGGACTCTTTTTTGAAGTTGGTGTTGGAAGGTTAGTTATCGAAGAAAATCATAAGATGGTTTTAAAACAAATAGAAAAACGAGAAAAAACAAATCAGAAAAGACATTCAGAGGTTATCAATGATGCAATCGAAAATAATGATCATTCGGAAATGCAATACCATTTGGCTAGATTAGGAAAATCTCTTGGATACCAGGTTTGGATTGCTAGAAATGATCATAAACGGGAATGGAATAATCAAAAACTAGGTGAATTTTCGTTACACCAATTGGAACTTCCAAACGTATCAGCCCAAGTACAGGATACCATTTCACTTATTGATGTTCTCTGGTTAAATGATAGTGGTTCTATTATTTGTGCCTTTGAAGTAGAAAAAAGTACATCCATCTATTCAGGGATTTTAAGACTCTATGATTTAGCTCTAACTATACAGGACCATAATTGTAAACTATATTTAGTTGCTCCAAATAAACGTGAAAAAGAAATTAAAGCCCAACTATTAAGACCCTCCTTTCAACATGAACAAATGTGCAGTATTTCCTATATTCTTTTTTCCGACCTTCGATGCGATTGTGATGCTATGTGTAAGTTTGGTACGAATTCAGCAGTTTTGGACAAAATAGCTATAAGCATCTAAAAACAAAGCCGCTACCTATCTTGGTAACGGCTTTGTTTTATGATTCTTTTTTCACCATAGCTGAAAGAGAGTCGATTTCTTTTCGCAGCTTTTCATTTTCTAATTCAAGTTTTGACATTTTTGATTCCAAATCATTTGAACAATGTGCATCATGATTATGACCTTTCCCATGACCCCCATGACTTCCGTGACCTTTCATACAAAAAATCATCATCAATGGACAAGCCAACAACAGTAAAAAGGGTAACCACTCCATAAAATCACTCCTTCGTATTATTTCTTTATCATACTAAGAAAAAGTGGAGATTTTATGGAGAAAATGAGAAAATCAAATTATTTTTTACTTTACTTCATTATACTGATTCCGTTTGGTGTTTTACCGACTTCTATTGTATTAGTCACTTTCATTTGTTTTGTATCAATAACCGAAACCGTATTTTCGTACATGTTTGTCACATATAGTCGCTTAGCATCAGGACTTGTTACCACCCCATGGGAACCCTTACCAGTTTCAATTGTTGTTGATACTGTTTTCGTAGCAAGATCAACAACAGAAACTGTATTAGAAGGTGCATTTTCAGTACCTTGATTAGCCACATATGCATATTGATTATTAGCATCAATATAAACTTGTGCTGGACCATTTCCAACCTCTATTTTTTGAACTTCTTCCGTTTCTAGATCCACAATCGCAAGCATATTTTCTCCATTTAAGGTTGCAACAAGCGTCTTACCATCGGATAATATTCCTGTTGTAACTGGAGTTGATCCTACTGTTATTTTCTTATCTTCTTTCATTGTTTTAAGATCTAAGACACTAACTGTATCTTCTCCCATATTGGCAATATAAGCCTTTTGGCTATCTGCTGAAATTCTAAATCCATGTGGTCCTTTTCCTGTATTGATCGTTTGTATGACACTATAGTTATTCATATCAATGACAGATACATTATTATCCTCATTATTAGTTACTAAAGCGAGTTTCCCATCCTCTGTGAAAACAATATGTGCGGGATGATTACCAACTTCTATTGATTTTAAAAGCTCATTTGTTTCCGTATCATAAAATACTGCTAATCCTGGCATTTCCATTTGTTCTCCTCCATGATTCATTGCGGGAACAACAACCGCTCCGAGTATTTTTCCATCAGGAGAAACTTGAACATTGTGAACAGACCCATCAGCTTCTATTTCCACTAATACTTCATTAGTAGAGGCATCTATTTTTGAAATAGTCCCTCCCTCATTTGCAGTAAAGTAATACTGAGTATCCTCAGCTTTTTCAGACGTAGGGGCGTTTTCTTTACTTGTATTCTTTGTTGATTGAGATTCATTATTTTTCTCAGTGCTACATCCTGTTAAAATTAGCCCCAATATGATTAAAAAAGTAATTATACCTAATTTAAATTTTTTCACTAACTTCTTCCTCCTTATAAAAATCTAAACTCATAATAAAACCATACTTGTATCTTTAGTGTGAACTATTTCACACTAATAAAAAAATAAGCTCATTTCGTAAAGATTTGTGAAAATCCATGGAAAATGCAAATATAAGAATTATAATTTTAGTTTTTCTTAAACTAACCAAATTATTTCTAAAAAGCTTATTAAACTTCTTTACTGTTTTTTAAAAAAGTGATATTTGTCATTTATTTTTATTATTTTGTAACAAAATCCACAATTTCTGCAAATATTTTTTGTAAAATTAAAACAAAGGGGATATTTTTAATGAAACGTAAACTTACTTTTTTAGTAGTATTTTTGATTCTTATTCTAGCTGCCTGTACCTCAAAACAAAGTTCAAATGAGAAGGAAGAGGAAAAAAACAAAGAAAATGAAATAGTAGATGCAACTGAATCAAAAGTGGATGGGCTAAAAACAACTAATTTTGAAATATTAACAGGAAATGAATTTACTATAGTAGCAAAAAAAGCCATCCACCAATTAAACAGTAAGGTGACTGTGGAGGCTTTTACTTTTAACGGTTCTGTACCCGGTTCACAAATTCGTGTCAAGGAAGGAGAAAAGGTTAAAATTAATTTTAAAAATGAATTACCAGAGCCTACTTCCATACACTGGCACGGTATTCCCCTTCCGAATGAAATGGATGGAATACCTGGTGTAACCCAAAATGCAGTTCAACCGGGTGAATCCTTTACTTATGAATTTATTGCTTCCGTTCCAGGAACTTACATGTACCATACACACCAAGATGCAGTAAACCAATTAGATAAGGGACTTTACGGCTCTTTTATTGTAGAACCAAAAGAGAAAACATATGATAGAGATTACACTCTAATGTTAGATGAGTGGATCAGCAGTTCTGCCGTATCTGATATGTCTTCTGGCGATATGGCTGGTATGGACAATAGCAACATGAACGGAATGGATCACAGCAATATGAGTGGTATGGATCATGGCTCAAGTTCTAATGATCAAGAACAAAGTGGTAATGCTTCGATGGGACATAATATGAATATGTACGACATTTACACGATGAACGGGAAGAGTGGAGAAGCGATTGAACCGTTGAAAGTAAAAGAAGGAGAAAAAATTCGGATACGCTTAGCCAATATTGGTTATTTACCTCATAACATTCATCTGCATGGTCATACCTTTAAAGTGGTAGCCATTGACGGTCAGGAATTAAACGAACCAAAGGAAATCAAAGATCAGTTAATCTCAATTGCTCCAGGGGAACGTTATGATATCGAGTTTACTGCAGATAATCCTGGCGAATGGTATCTAGAATGTCACGGTGACATGGAAGGTTCAAAAGGAATGAAAGCCATGATTCAATATGAAGGAAATAACGATTCTAATGATAAATCTAATCAGGATGAAAAATTACCTATATTCTCGTATACGAATTATGGGAATGCAACAAATGGAGGATTTACTCTTGACCAAAAGTATGACGTTGAATATACAATGGATCTAAACGGAAATAATACAGATAATATCTGGACAATTAATGGTAAAACGTTCCCAAATACCGATGGTATTAATGTAAATAAAGGTGATTTAGTTAAAGTAAAATTAGTCAACAATTCTCCAACTGGAGTAATTCACCCAATGCATTTACATGGACACTTTTTCCAAGTATTAAGTAAAAATGGTCATCCATTAGATGGGGCTCCTATTTTCAAAGATACGATTAGTTTAGAGCCCGGTGATGAATATGTTGTCGCATTCGAAGCTGACAATCCAGGAAACTGGCTGTTCCACTGTCATGATTTACACCATGCAACAGCAGGTATGGTGGATATGATAAAATATGAAGGATTTCAACCAAGTTTTACACCTGATCCGAATGCCAATAATAAACCTGAGTAACTATAGTCTCTCAAAAAAAGAGGTAGAAACCGTTTTTGCGGTGTCTACTTCCCTTTTTATGATTAAAGTTATTTCTGCTTTTTATATAATCCACTTTATAAGACTAATTATTTTTCCCACTACAACAACTACTCGTGTTGGAAGTTTCTTCTCTACATGAAGAACACTTACCTTCTTTTGATTTTTTGACATGACGAATGAAAGCCCATCCAGCATAACCGAAAATAACTATCCCAATTACAATACTTGCTATCATCCCACTTCACCTCTTTCCTTTATGCTAATCCAAACATTCTTCCTCCTTGATACACTAGAAATGAAATTATATAGGCCAAAGTAAGTGAATATATAATAGAAAAAATGGTCCACTTTTTTGAACCTCTTTCTTTATAAATGGTTGCTGTTGTTGCTAAACAAGGAATATACAACAAGATAAAGACCATAAAGCTATATGCAGCTAGAGGTGTGTATTGAGAAACAAGTAAACCTTGTAACGTCGCTTCATCTGGTACAAAGTAAATGATATTCATGGTTGAAATAATGGCTTCTTTTGCTAGAAAACCAGTTAACAAGGAAGAAGCTGCCTGCCATGAACCAAACCCAAGTGGAGCTAGAATAGGGGCGATCACACCACCAATAACTGATAAAAAGCTTTTATCCATCTCTACATTTAAGCCGCCAGGTCCTGTATAAGACAATAACCATATAAGGACAGAGCCGGCAAAAATAAACGTGCTTGCTTTTCTTAGAAATCCCTTTCCTTTTTCCCACGTACTTTTCCATAATGCTTGCCCTTGGGGTAGACGATATGGCGGTAATTCTATAACAAAAAGAGATGTTTCTCCTTTTAATATCGTTTTTGAAAATACTCTTGCTAACACTAACGAGAGTACAATCCCAAGTACATATAATGATAAAACAACTATTGCTTTATTTTTGATAAAAAATGCACCTACAAATAACGCATATATAGGAAGTCTTGCAGAGCAGGACATCAGAGGCGTTAGTAGTGTCGTTAATAATCTTTCCTTTGGGGTTTCAATCGTTCTGGCTGCCATTATTCCTGGCACATTACAACCAAATCCGATAATCATTGGGATAAATGCCTTTCCATTTAAACCAACTTTATCCATGATACGGTCCATAACAAGTGCCACTCTTGCCATATACCCGGAGTCCTCCAAAAGAGCAATAAAAAAGAACAGAATAAACATTTGGGGAATAAACACTAATACCCCACCGACACCAGCAATAATTCCATCTACGATTAAATCACGAATAAATACGGAAACACCAAAAAAAGATAACAGTCTTTCAAATCCTATTGTAACAGGACCTGAAATAAGGCTATCCAATAAATCGGATAATGGGGTTCCAAGCCAATCAAAGGTTAACATAAACATGATATACATCATGAATAAAAAGATAGGAATCCCCAATATTCGTTTTGTAACAATTCGATCAATTTTATCTGTTAAAGGAATGTTACTTTGATGAGTTCTTGTAACAGAATTATTAAGTAAGTGATCTATAAATTCTTGGCGTTTTCTGTATATATATTGACTAACTGATTTAACTTTGTATGATTGTTTTATTTTTACCTCAATATCATCCATTAAATTATTTAGTACTTCTTCTTCCATATAACCTTTTAAATATGTCTTGACGTATTGGTTACCTTCCAATAATTGAAGTGTTAACCATTTAGTTGATAGGCTATTATTTTCATGAAGGAACCCTTGTATCTTTTCAATTGCTTCCTTAATTTCTTTGCCGTAGTCAACTAAATTTCGGTTAAAATATTTATCTTTGCTAACCGATAATGTGGCTGATAATTGTTCACAACCCTTACCTGATCTAGCAATAACCGGTGTTACTTTCACTCCAAGAAGGGAGGATAATTTCTCTATATCAATTAATATACCTCTTTGTTTTGCAACATCTACCATATTCAAACAGATATCAACTGGCTTTCCATATTCTAAAATTTGTATGGTCAGATGCAAATTTCTATGTAATTGAGACGCATCCAGAATATTTAATAACTTGTCTACATGGTCTTCTAATAAAAATTGGGAGACAACAGCTTCATCCTTTGAAAGTGGACTTAATGTATAAATACCTGGTAAATCAATAAGTTTATCCCTTTTATTTTTCAATAAGCCTACTTTTTTTTCTACTGTAACACCGCTCCAATTACCTACATATTCATATGAACTTGTTAAATTATTAAATAAAGATGTCTTTCCTGTATTCGGATTTCCAAGAAGCGCAATTTCCATTATTATCTCTCCACTTCTGTCTATAAAGCTCCCTTTCTACGAATTACAATACATTAATTTTTATCATCGATAATAACCTTAACGTTTAGGCAGAACGTCGATTGGATTTAATAAATTACCATTTTGATAGACTTTAAAGTCAAGATGGGTACCAGTTGATTCACCTGTATTACCCATGATCCCTACTTTTTGCCCTTGCGCTACAATTTGCCCTACTTCAACACCTATAGAATCTAAATGAGAGTATTCTGTGGTATAACCGTTATCATGTTTAATTTTAACCGTTAAACCTGCACTGTAATACCATCCTGTATAGTAAACTGTCCCACCTTTTGAAGCAATGATAGAGTAATCTGAAGGAGCTGCAATATCAATACCTTTATGATAACTCCCCCAACGAGGTCCTTGGTAAGAGGTAATGACTCCACCGATAGTTGGCCAAATAAAATCTCCGTTGCCTTGCGGGGCTTCCACTTTTATATCATTAGATGAACTAGTAGATTGTTTTTGAATATTTTGGGTACTTTCCTTTTTCGTTTTATTGGCATTAGCTATTTTTATTTGATTCATCATTTCATTTCTTTCTTTTTCTAAAACTTTCACTTCATCTTGAATGGCCTTTTCTTTGGTTTCTTGTTCTTGTTGACTAGTGATTAAATCTGCTTCTTTATTCTTCAATTCAGAACGCATTGATTCTATTGATAATAGTTCAGATTCTAGCTCTGCTTGAGCTTTCTCGACTCTTTCCTTATCATTTTGATGTTCCTTTAGGATGTCTTGATCTGCTTCTACAATGGTTAAAACTGCTTCTGTTCTGTTAATAAAGTCACCAAAACTTTGAGCGCCAAGCAAAACTTCTAAATAGCTAATGGTTCCTCCGGATTCTTGCAATGAACGTGCACGATCTTTTAGCACTACATTTCTTGCTTCTATTCGCTTCCATATCTCATCGATTTCTGCCTGAAGGCCTTCTATATTCCTCTTTGTTTCGGTAATTTGTTGATTTTTATTATTTATTTCTGTCTGTGTTTCTTTTATCGAAGAGTTGAGTTTTCCTAACTCTAGTGAAGCTGTTTCCAATTTCTTTTGTAATTCTTGTATTTTATTATTAACAGATTCTACATCTGATGATGTATATTCTGCTGCTTTTACTGGAGAAACCTCGCCTAACACAGTGCCTAACCCTAATGAAGTGATTAATGAAAATGCAACAAGAGTTTTCTTCACGTTCGTATTCTTCCTTTCTTTGCGCTACTCATAATTAAACAAAGTTCTACTATTAACAAGAGTGAATTTAATCCTATCGTATTACTAAAGTAAGCGTCAAACTATACCCACATGGTTTGACGCTTTTTTATATGCGATAATCTCCTAGAGATTACACATAATGGAGGTTTTGCTATATGAAGAGATCCGATCTTAGAGTTGAATGGGAAAAACGGATTGCTAACTATATGACAAGCGGACTAAGTGCTTCAAATTGGTGTGCAGCCAACGAGGTCAATATTCATCAATTCTGGTATTGGAAGAAGAAGCTTAAAACAACCGAAGACACGTCAAATACCCCTTCACAATGGATTACATTAGAAATGGAT
>NZ_JBQHVO010000041.1:0-48739 GCF_052064465.1 Niallia sp. HCP3S3_B10
AAAAACACCTCCGAATAATGTCACAATACTTATCTCAAGTATTGCCATTTTGGAGGTGTTTTATATTGTCTCGCTATTTTAGGTTAGTCCAATTTCCTGTCCTTTTGCTAGCTTTTTTTCTATATAAAAGAAAAAAGGAGTTGTTGAAATGACAATAGGATTTGATTGTGCGACAAAATTAACGGAGAAAATGGCGAGGGATTTAAAGGGGGCAGGCTTTGAATATGCCGCGCGATATTTGGGATCAAGTTGGAAGTCATTTGATAAAAAGGAGGCAGAGATTATTCAAAAAGCAGGAATCAAGCTAATTAGCATTTTTCAAAAAAGTGCCAATAAACTTTCCTATTTTACCGAAAAGCAAGGAATCACAGATGGAAAAGACGCAGAAAAATGGGCTAAAGCAGTCGATCAACCAGAAGGAACGGCAATCTATTTTGCCGTTGATTGTGATATAACGGGTAAGCAAATGGCAAATATCCAAACCTATTTATCAGCCGTGAAAAAGCAATTGCCGTCCTATAAGGTAGGGATTTATGGTTCCTATGCGGTGATGTATGCGATGAAGAACGATGCCGATTATTTTTGGCAAACCTATGCGTGGTCCCGCGGGGAAGTAGCACCATTTATTCACATGTATCAGCACGAGAATAATATTATCATCGAAGGGGTCAATATCGATCGAAATCGAATTATGCAAAGTCCAGGACATTGGGGAGCGGCGGAAGCTGTGCAGACCAGTAAGTATACTGTTCAACAGGAAACGGGCGCTTTTCTGACAGCTGCTGATGCCAAATCTGGGAAAAATAAAAAAGGGACCGTCAAGCCGGGAACCTATGCAATTTTTAATACCTCCCAAGGAATGATAAATGTTACGAAAGTGGAGGGCAAGCCGGGATCTTGGATCAATCCCCATCATGAAACGATTCATATTGTGTCAAGTGGGGAAACGTTAACGAAAATTGCGAAAACCTATAGCACCACCATTCAAGCGATTCAAGCAAAGAATCCGCAGATTAAGAATATTAACCTTATCTATGTGGGCCAGGTAATAAAAATATAATTTGACTAGACAAATTATGATATTAATAAAGGGTTTTCAAGAGAGGATAGCGAATGAATAAATGAGGTGAATAAAAAGATGAAATCATTTGAGAAAGAAGTTCGATGGGGAATTATTGGCTGTGGAGACGTAACAGAGGTTAAAAGCGGACCAGGGTTTCAGCTCGCTGAAAATTCTAAGCTAGTCGCTGTAATGAGGCGGAATGGCGAATTGGCAAAAGATTATGCAGAGCGTCATCATGTTCCTAAATGGTATGACGATGCAAAAGCTTTGATTAATGATCCAGAGGTTGATGCTGTTTATATCGCTACCCCTCCAGGTTTTCATAAAGAATACACGATTCTTGCAGCTAAAGCAGGCAAACCAGTGTATGTAGAAAAACCAATGGCAAGAAATTATCAGGAATGTCAAGACATGATTGAAGCATGTAAACAAGCAGAGGTACCTTTATTTGTAGCCTATTATCGACGAGCACTTCCTCGTTTTTTGAAAATAAAAGAAATCATCGACAGCGGCGTATTAGGGGATATTCGATTTGTGCGAACAATCCAATATCAGCCAGCGTTAAAAGATGATCAAGCATGGAGAGTGCAGCCCGAGCTTGCTGGCGGCGGCCTTTTCCTTGATTTAGCAAGTCATACATTAGATATTCTTGATTTTCTGTTTGGTCCCATTAAAGAAGCAAAAGGATTCGCATCCAATCAAAATGGCAGCTACCAAGCGGAAGATATCGTAACCGGCACCTATCTATTTGAGTCAGGCGTTCACGGGACAGGCACTTGGTGTTTCAGTGCCCATGACCATATCGACGAAAACGAAATCGTCGGCAGCAAAGGCAAACTTACTTTCGCAACCTTTGGCAACGGCCCAATTACCTTCACGACTCCAGAATCAAAAGAAGAGTGGGTAATCGAAAATCCTCGCCACATCCAACAGCATCTGATTCAATTGATGGTGGATGAATTAACAGGAAAAGGAACTAGCCCAAGCACAGGTGTTAGTGGAGCAAGAACGAATTGGGTAATGGACCAGCTGATAAAAGGGTATTATCAATAATAAAACGGGGAGAGAAACATTTCTTTTGGGGAGTGTTTCTTTTTTTGTGGGAGGAAGTGTGAAAGTGTATGGGGGAAGAACTGCTGAAGTTATTAGAGGAATTTGAAAACCAGATTAAGATGGGATTTTGTTTTGATGGACCGGTTTGAGGAGGAGCTGTCTCTGAGCCCAAAAGTAAAAAAAAGCAGAGGAGAAGGTAACAGAGAAGCCGTCTCTGAGCCCAAAAGCAAGGAAAAGCAGAGGAAAAGGTAACAGAGAAGCCGTCTCTGAGCCCAAAAGCAAGAAAAAGCAAAGGAAAAGGTAACAGAGGAGCCGTCTCTGAGCCCAAAAGCAAGAAAAAGCAGAGGAAAAGGTAACAGAGAAGCCGTCTCTGAGCCCAAAAGCAAGAAAAAGCAGAGGAAAAGGTAACAGAGAAGCCGTCTCTGTGCCCGAGAGAAAGAAAGATGGAAACAGAGATTATAGAAGAAATGAACCCCACATTCCCCATCCCACCAAAAAAATCCCAGAGCAACTACTATGCTCTGGGATGGAAACACTGCCTTTATTAACTATCTTTAGAACTGCTTGTGGCTCTACGTATAAACAGGGAAAGAACTAAGGCGACGCTGGCAATAATGGTTGCGACGAGAAAGGCGTCGTTTATTCCGCTGATGGTAGATGCTTGTGCTGCTTTTCCGTAGATGGTGGAGATGGCAAGTGTTTGACCTGCTCCTACTGGAAGTCCAGTTAGGCTTGCTAACCCTTGACCCAACTGTGCAAACTTTTCTGCGATAAACGGATTGGCAGAAGAGATGATGTTGTTATAGTTATCTAAATGAAATGCTGTACGATTTGTCATGACGGTGATTAAGAAAGCAGTTCCGATACTTCCGGCAACGGTTCTTGCTGTATTGGATACAGCTGTACCGTAGCTTGTTAAGTTTAAGGGAAGCTGATTCATTCCTTCTGTCATAACGGTCATCATAATAAAGGACATTCCAAACATCCGGAAAATATAGAGCATCATCAAATGTGAATAAGATGTCTGCATGGTTAATTGGGTGAATCCCCATGTCGTTAAAACAGTGATAATTAAACCGATGACTGCAAGTGGTCTTGCACCAAAGCGGTCAAATAGCTTTCCGGCAATTGGAGACATGATTCCCATGATGATGGCACCTGGTAACATTAATAATCCAGAATCCAATGCGGTAAAGCCACGAATATTTTGTAAGTATATAGGCAGAAGCAGCATTGCTGCAAACATGGCCATATTTACAATCATGCTTATTAAGGTTGTTAAAGTAAAGATACTATATTTGAATACACGCAAATCAATCATAGGTGCTTCCGTTGTAAGTTCTCTCCATACGAATAGGCATAAGAAAATAACACCAATCACAAGGGAAAGAACAACTACTTTACTATCCCAGCCGTTGTTCCCAGCCTCACTGAATCCGTATAGCAAGGATCCTAGGCCAACAGTACAAGTAATAAAGCCGATGGTATCAAAGACTGGATTCGAAACTTTAGTGACATCCTTCATCCAAATAATGGCAATAATTAAATCGAGAATGCCGATAGGGATAACTAGCTCGAATAATACTCTCCAAGAGTAATGGCCGATTAACCAGCCAGATAAAGTCGGACCGATGGCAGGGGCGAAAATCATTACAACACCCATAATGCCCATCGCTGTTCCGCGTTTTTCTGGTGGGAAAATGATTAAGAAAACGGTCATCAACAGTGGCATTAATAAGCCTGCTCCTGCTGCTTGGATGATGCGTCCTATTAAGAGCATGGAAAAACCAACAGAGGTTGCACACACAACCGAACCAATGGTAAAAGCAGAAATCGCTCCAATAAGTAATTTCCTTGTTCCAAATTTATTTATCAAAAATGGAGTGATTGGGATAAACACACCATTTGTTAGCATATATCCAGTGGATAGCCATTGGACGGTGCTTGTAGATACATTTAAATCATTCATAATATGTGGAATGGCCACATTTAATAAGGTCTGGTTAAGAATCGCCACAAATGCGCCAAGCATCAGGGCAACAATTACTTTGCCGCGGTTTATTTCTTCGCCAGTGTCAAGTGGTTTATAAGGAGCTTTCTCCTTATTCGCTTCCTTCGTTTGTGAGAGTTCCTCTTCCTCTTTCGACTCTACTGAAGCTTTCTCATGGAACTCAACAGAGGATTCAGCAGCACTTTCATTCTCCCGTTTCTCTTCAATCAACTCTATTTGTTCCTCATGAGTTTCTCCCACATCCGCTTCCTTAGACGCTTCTACAGGTTTAGCTAGATCCGATTTTTCAAGGGATGGCTGAATGTCATTATTCCTCTTTGCATCATCTAGGACGTTTTCTGGTTTCGCCACTATTTTCTTTTTTCGTAAAAAAAGATTGATGATTAGGAGCAGGAGGATGCTTACGATAATATAGCTTGTGATGTAAGTGGTCATATCCATCACCTACTTATGAATTCTTACGGAAACGTTCATACCTGGAATTAGTTTTAGGCCGCCGTAATTATCGATGGAGATGGTTACGGGTATGACTTGTGTTTCTTTTGTGTAGTTTCCTGAGCTGTTGTTGCTTGGCAGTAGGGAGAAGGTGCCTGCTGTTGCAAGTCCTAGGCTGTCTACTTTACCTGTTAGAACTGTATCTGGATAGGAGTCTACGTATAAGTCTACTTCTTGGCCGACTTTTACTTTATTGATGTCTGTTTCGTCGATGTTTGCTGTAACCCAAAGATTATCTAAATCATAGCTTTTTGCTAGGGATGTTCCTGCTGCAATATAAGTATTTGGTACGGCGCTTGATTGAACGATGGTGCTATTTTCTGGAACGGTAATATCCATATCAGTTGTGCCTGATTCTGTTACAACTTCTACAGTACCAATTTTTTGGTTTTTATTAAAAGAAGTACCTGTTTCGCCTTTCCATTCTGTTAGTTTCCCTGTAGCTGGTGATGCGATGCTAATTTGTTGTCCGGCGATTTGGGCATTGTCTGTTTTAATATAGGAGATTGATTGGTCGTAGAAGTAATAACCGGCAAATCCTCCTCCTACTAAAACGATTAAAAGGATAATATTTAATAAAATCATGCGTTTACTATTCATAGTTGTTCCTCCTCAATTTCACTTAAAATGGCTAATATTTTCCCATTTAGTTCTAGTATTTTGTTTATTTCTTCTTCAGGAAGCTCCATCACTTCTTTAACTTTTTTTGATAGAGTAGATGTTCCAGCAAAGTATTGTTTCATAATGCTGTGTCCTTCTTCCGTTAGTTGGATATTTACCGCTCGACGATTGTCTTCAGGAATGGTTCGTTCAATTAATTGTCGTTGGGATAGTCGATCGATAATTCCGCTAACGGTGCTTTTCGTTAAAGAGAGCTTTGTCGCTAGTTCTCCGATTCCGATATCAGGTTGGAAGTAGATTCTGTACAGTGTTTTAAGCTGTACGGCTGTTAAGTCCAATTTGTTCGCATCTAGCTGGACAAGGTGGTTATAGGCTTTATGAATCCGGGAATAAGAGCGAATTAATTCGTTATTTAACGACCCGTTCATCTGAAAATTCTCCCTTTCTATTGTTTTTATTAAAACTGTTCGTATACGAACTATTGGATTGTCGCATATATTTTTACTTTAGTCAATTGTTTTCTTAAGAGGAGTTATTTGGGTTGGCTTTCGTTATATAGGCTATAGCATTTTGTACCAAAAGGCGGTCGAACGATTTAACGCTGGAAAAATATTTTCGCTATCTTAGTTTCTTCTATTCTTAAATGGATTATCCTTGTCTTCGATTAAAGATAGAAAGGCATCAACTACAATTGGATCGAATTGTTTTCCTTTGTTACATTTTATTTCTTCTAGGATGTGGTCTAATTGGAGTTCCTGTCGATAGACGCGCTGGGATGACATTGCGTCAAAGCTGTCGGCAACTGCAACAATCCGAGCAACTAATGGAATCTCTTCTCCTTTTAACCCTTTTGGATATCCCTTCCCATCAAATCGTTCATGGTGATGGAGGACAATATCGAGTATGCCATTATTCTTATATTGCTTCACATGTTTAATAATTTCGTATCCCTTTATTGGATGCGATTTAATTAATTCATATTCTTCCTTGGTTAAATTTCCGGGCTTTGTTAATATGCTTTCTGGTATGCCAATTTTTCCAATATCATGAAGCAGGCCTCCGATATGAATGACATGGCATAAAGAAGGGGGTAAATTCATTTCTTCTGCAATTTCCATGGCATATTTTGCTACATTTTTAGAATGATGCATCGTATAGGAATCTCTAGAATCTAACGCATTGGAAAGCACCTTTGTTAACGCTAAGTTATCTTCAAGCACTCTTTGAACTCTAGACATAAGGCCAACCGAAATAAGGCTGATTAGTAAATAGGTCAATAAATAGGTAATAAAGGTAGACATAGTGAGTGATTGATCTTTGATGAAAAAAAATCTACAGGAAACTACCAAGAAAGTAAGTAAGAAAATTACCCAAATGGGACTTTGATAAAAGCCGATTCCTAGAAAAATGGAACATAGAATATAGAAGATAAAATAGTTTTCGTGATTTTCAAAAATACAGAGATTCAATATGATACTAATAAATAAAAGAATAAAGAAAAAATATCGGAAATAAGTAGCATTATTCCATATTCGATGATACATAAAGTACCCCCAGTGTTCATCTAGTTACTATTAATCGAAAGAAGTTTCTAATAATTGAAGTCTGCCCCATTCTTTTTATTTAATGAGCGATGAGTAAGTGAAATATTTTCTAGTAAATAGTTCATACTAAAAAAATGAAATAATCCCTGAGGTGATCAGATGAATGACCAACAACGATCTTTTTTTGATCGATTAGTTTCTATACAAGAGAATTATACAAAAGAGGCAATAGAGTATTGGAGTAAGTATTCCGGTTTGGATACATGGCAGTTTTGGGTGGGAGTGCTGATGTTAGTCATTCCACTAATCGTCTTATTTTTTACTATTGACAGAAAGCGTATATTCATAATTGGTTTCTTTGGTTTTGCTGTGCATATGTTATTTTCCTATGTAGATGCAACGGGTATTCGCTTTGGTTTATGGGCCTACCCGTATCAGTTTCTGCCATTCTTACCAAGCTTCTCACTAGATGGGGCGATTATTCCAGTGGCTATTATGCTCGTATTTCAATGGACGTTAAAGCATAATAAAAACTTCTATCTTTATGCAACCATATTAGCAGTTATTTTTGGCTTTGGTTTTAAACCACTTTTGACAGCTATCGGGTTATTTGAACCCTATAAATGGATTAATTTCTTCTATATTTTTCTGATTTATTGGTTCCTCTATATTGGTGGGTATCTAATAACAAGATTATTTATGAAGTTGCAGGAAAAAAGAACGGACAAGCCAATATAGACAGGAGTTATTTTATGTTCTTTCTTATCTTGATGGTAATTTTATTTAATACAATTGCTTATTTTATTCCTAAACGCTTAACAGCTATTGAATTGTTGACAACGACATTGTTTGCCACATTTCTTCAACTAGTAACTGATACCTTTCTCGATTTGAAATATGATTTATATGGTTATTTTAGAATAGGGGTAGATTGGGAAAGTTTGATTTATATTGGGGGAATCTATCCGGCGATTAACGTCATCTTTCTAAATTACTTTCCGTATAAAAGTGGTCTTCATAAAAAGATAGTCTATATTTTCACTTGGGGAGTCATTGCAATGGTATACGAAACCCTCTTTATTTAAACAGGAACCTTTTATTTGAATGGCTGGAAGCAATTTTACTCCATTTTTACCTATCCAGTTCTATATGTTTTTTTGATGCTTTTTCACAAATTAACAGTGAGAATGATTGAAAGAAGTAGACGGGAAAGAAGTGATTAATTACCCTAGTATTTGGTATAATGAATGGAAAATGGATAGTAGGGTGATTTTTGATGACAATTATCATTTTTATTTTGGCTGGTATAGCTGAAATCGGTGGGGGCTATCTCATTTGGCAATGGCTTCGAGAGGGCAAGCCTTATTATTGGGGGATATTTGGCGGAATATCTCTTGTTTTATATGGTATTATTGCAACCTTTCAATCGTTTATGTCGTTTGGAAGAGTATATGCTGCATATGGAGGTATCTTTATCATCCTCTCTGTTTTATGGGGATGGGGGATTGATCGAAAAACACCTGATTTGTATGACTGGATAGGTGCAGGTATTTGCCTAATAGGAGTAGGTGTGATGCTGTTTGCACCGAGACAATAAAATCAAAAAAGACAATTCCGTCTATCGAGTGAATGGAGAGGGAATTGTCCTATCATAAATGGAATTTGAAAGCTTACTTCTGAGAATCATTCGCAAAAACGGATTCTAATTCTTTCATTAGTATTTCGGCGCCTTCTTTACTTAACACAATCTTTCCGTTGCCAATGGTGATATTATCAGGTGAGACTTCCCCAGTAATCGCACACTCCTCAAAGGCTTTATACTTCTGGAAGACGATTTTTTCCCCTTCTACGAAAATCTCTAATGGATCTTTAATTTCAATTCCCAATGTTCTTCTCAATTCTCTTGGAATAACAATACGACCTAATTCATCCACTTTCCGAACAATTCCAGTACTTTTCATCCCTTATCCCTCCGATACATTTTTTAATATATATACTATATTTTAACATATTGGTTAAGTATTGAAAGAATAATGTTTTGAAGTGAAGATAATTTAATGAAAGAGATGAAGCATATCAGTAGAATTTGTTATCTAGTATCGTCTATACTTTTAAAGAGAGGAAATCTTTTCTAATTTATAGAAGGAGGATATCAATCATGCATACAACAATTCCACAAATAACGCTAAATGATGGCCTTGTGATTCCAGCCATTGGATTTGGTACATATGATTTGCGAGGCGCGTCTGGTGTTCAAGCGATGACGTCAGCAATTGATATGGGCTATCGCTTACTCGACTCTGCATTTAATTACGAAAATGAAGGAGCAGTCGGTGAAGCCGTTCGCCGCAGTGCTGTTAGCAGAGATCAATTATTCCTTACATCCAAACTTCCAGGAAGACACCATCAATACGACAAAGCCATCTATACTATCCAAGAATCACTCTACCGCACAAAACTAGATTATTACGATTTATTCCTAATTCACTGGCCAAATCCCAAAACAGATTTATACGTAGAAGCCTGGCAAGCGTTAATTGACGCCAAAAAATGGGGACTCATTCGCTCCATCGGTGTCTGCAACTTCTTACCAGAGCATCTCGATCGCTTGAAAAAAGAAACCGGCGTATTGCCGAGCATAAATCAAGTAGAACTACATCCATTTTTTTCACAAAAAGAGCAACTAGCCTATGACAAAGAGAACGGAATCGTAACCGAATCATGGAGCCCACTCGGCCGAGCAAATAATGTCCTAGAAAACGAAACGATTCAACAAATAGCAAAAGCACACGGCAAAACAATATCCCAAGTCATCCTAAGATGGCATACCCAACTAGGAGCCTTGCCAATTCCAAAATCAAGCTCCCCACAAAGACAAAAAGAAAACCTAGAAATATTCGATTTTCAATTAACAGAAGAACAAATGCAGCAAATTTCTGGGCTAACGCGCGAAGACGGGCGGATTGCGGATCAAGATCCAGCTGTTTATGAGGAGTTTTGAGGTTAGAATCCCTTATTGTGTTGAGCGATAAGGGATTTTTTTGTTGGTTGGAGTGGGGTGGAGATGGTCGGAAATGTGGATATATAATCGAAAGCAGTGGAAATGGTCCAAAAAACAAATATATGATTCAAAGCAAAGCAGATATAATCCAAAAAACAAATATATGATTCAAAGCAAAGCAGATATGATCCAAAAAACAAATATATGATTCAAAGCAAAGCAGATATGATCCAAAAAAACAAATATATGATTCAAAGCAAAGCAGATATGATTCAAAAAACAAATATATGATCCAAAGCAAAGCAGATATGATCCAAAAAACAAATATATGATCCAAACCACATTCCGCCACATTATCAAAAAGGATTTTCAAGCAATCAAGTAGAATAACTAATCTAGAAAAAAAGAAAGGAAGTGGAAAATTGTTCTTAAATGAAATTTGCAAGAGTGATAGACTGAGATCAACAGAGGTGCTAGTAGGAAGGTTAAAAGAAACTTATAAACTTAGACCGAATGTAATGGAAGATTTAAGGAAACTTTTAGCTGGTTATCGCGGCGAGAAAGAAATGAAGTATTATCTGCAATTTTTGCCGGAAAAAGAGTGTCTTATCATTCATAATCTCCGCCTTTATGATGGAAAAACATATTTTCAGATAGACTATCTCATTCTCAACCAGCGGTTTTGCCTCATTGTTGAATGCAAAAATTATTACGGAGAGGTTTACTTTGATGCTAAGTTTAATCAAATGATTCGCAAAGTTGATGAAAAGGAAGAGGGATTTTCTGATCCTATATCCCAAGCCAAAAGGCATCAGCACCAATTGCAAACATACTTCAAGCTGCACAACTTCCCACCAATTCCCATCGATTTCTTAGTCATTTTCAGCAAGCCATCAACCATCATAAAAGGAAATCCCGCAATTAAAGACAAAGTCATACACAGCCACAGCTTTTTAGAAAAATGGGAATTACTCTCTGTAAAATATAAAATGATTGCGATTGATTGGAAGATTCTCCGCAAAATATCCAAAAACCTCTTAAAAAATAACACTCCCGAAACCTTAAATTTATTAAAACAGTATGGAATTCAACCAAATGATCTAATTACAGGAGTGCAATGCCCAGCATGCGCGAAATTTGCAATGATTCGCCAAAAACGGAAATGGTGCTGTCCTCATTGTGAGACATATGATGCAGCTGCCCATCAAAAGGCGGTAATGGATTACTTTTTATTGATAAAATCCACCATTACAAATAAGGAGTTTCGTGAATTCTCCCAGCTTACCTCACGTGGAATCGCCTCCAAAATGCTAGTAAAGATGAATTTACCAAGTAAAGGAGAAAATAAAGGCAGAGTTTATTACAAACCATGATTTTTCAAGAAGAGAATGGAGTGAAGATTTGTGAAAAAATGCGGATATGATCCAAAAATTAAATAAATAATCCAAAGGTGAACAGATATGATCCAAAATAGAAATATATTGTCCAAAGCAGGGAGGATATGATCCAAAAAACGGATATATGATCCAAAGTTGTACGAAAGCAACATTTGAATAAAAAAAGAGTCATTTTTCCCCATTCTTAATCTTTACGAAAAACAATTGAATAAAAATGACTCTTTTTCAGGTGGAAATTATTAACTTCATCTATTTAATAGTAGAGTTAGCCTAAATTAGAAAGGAAAAAATGCGGATATGATCCAAAAATTAAATATATGATCCAAAGGTGAACAGATATGATTCAAAATAGAAATATATTGTCCAAAGCGGAGAGGATATAATCCAAAAATTAAATATATGATCCAAACCAACATAATCAACTCCACCCAAACCTCAATCCCCCAACAAAACCCCCATCATCTTCCTCTCCAACACAACATCCGCAGCATTTGGATTATTAGCCTCCAACCCAACACCCTCTTCGCATAGAGCAACCGCCTTATCTCGGTCCCCATTCACGAAAAGCTCATAGGCAGCTGCGATTCGTTTATTGCTCATCTGTTTAATTGCTAAAAACCGTTTAACTTCCTTCAAAGCAAAGATGGAACGTGCTTCTTCCTTATCGACCTCTAAAACAGCTAATAAAAACAATCGTTCTTTTGCAATCTCGACTCTGAAAAGGGAAATAAGCTGTTCTTTTCTTTCCCACAGCATATCATTAATCCTTTTTGCCTCTTCAAAATCAAGGCGGTCCATTGCCAGTGCTTGCTGGATGCAGAGAGTCCACTGTGAAAAATAGTCCTTCCCATCATCGCCTGGGGGCAATGCAAATAGTTCCTCTGGCAGCTCCTGATAAGTGACACCGTTGGACGTTTGGGCGTTAATATAAAACTGGGAAAAAAGCTGCCACTGTTTGCTTTCCTTCTTCCAAGCCATTTTTAGCGTCATGCCATCATTAAAGCCAGCGGGAATAATATTCGTTAACCCGATGAGCAACCCGAGAAGGATAAAAATACTAGCAACTAAAGGTAATTCTCCTGCAATCCAGGCAATCAACCCAACGACAGCACTCGCAAGAAAATTCATGATGACTCCACCACATAAATACAGCTTAAATGGAAACTTGCCCGCAACATATGGCGGCGGGGCCATTAAGCATTGTCCAAGCGTTCCTGGAACATGCAGCTTTTTACGCTCTAAGCCGTTCTTTGTCGAAACAACCATCCACGAAAAGACGCGAAAGGATACGAGAGAATAGCCAGTTAATTTTCCGAAAATAAGATGTCCTGCTTCATGCAAAATAATATGTACAATATAAAATACAATCAAACAAATCAAGCTAGTGATAATACTAGTAATATTTACATCCCCTGATAAAATAAGAAGTGAAAGCGCACCACCAAATACAGCGCCAATCACAACCATTACAAGTGTAGAAAGAAATTTCTTCATGCCATAACTCCTATCCCTCATTAATCTAAAATAATTGTATCAGACGTTTATATAATCATCTATCAAAAAAAGAAATTTATCCCAAATCTGAAAAATAGAATGAAAAACAGTTAAATAGTAAAATAATAGACAAGGCATACATAAAAAGGAGAGGTATATAAATGAAGACAGAGCAACAGTATTTCGAAGAAGGTTCTACCATCCAAGCGTATATGGACAATATGAGTACATTAAAAGAGGAAAGCTATGAGGTGTATCAAAACTTTACATTGCCTGAAGATGGCTTTGCAGCAGAATTAAAGCAACACAACCTCCACTTTTTAACCATAACAGAGGATTGGTGTGGAGATGCAATGGTGATTAATCCGATTCTTCGCAAATTAGTGGAAGCGGCTGATCTTCAGATGCATGTGGCACTTAGAGACGCGGACACGGATTTAATTGACAGACATTTAACAAACGGCGGCAGAGCTATTCCGATGGTCCTTGTTTTAAATGAACAAGGGGAGCTAGTCGGCAAGTGGGGACCGAGGGCGCCAGAGGTACAAGAGATGGTGACAGAAGGTCGAGCTAAGCTTCCAGCGAAAGAGGACCCAGCATTTGCGGAAAAGCAAAAGGAATTTTATATGCAATTACAAAAAACGTACCGAACGGATCCGGCAATTTGGACATATGTGTACAATAGCTTTAAGAGCACGTTAAAAGAAATCATAAAATAAAGGAAAAACAGCTCCCAACGATGGGGCTGTTTTTTTCTTTACCCACGAGATGGAATTATTTTCGTTTGACATTTAGCGATAAAATCATTAATATAATCGCATACGATATATCGTATACGATACATCTTATTCGATTAATTTTTGTTTGATCATTATTTGTAAAATGGTCCAGAATAGCAGAGAGGATTTACAGCGAAAAAATAAATGTGTTTTGCTGCATGAGGAGGAATAGATTCATGTTAAAAATCTTGAAAAATTTTCAAAAAAGTGACTGGATGTTTATCACATTTGCCCTTGTTTTCATCTGCGGGCAGGTATGGCTTGATTTAAAACTTCCAGATTATATGGCGGAAATCACTAGACTTGTACAGACAGAAGGTAGTGAGTTAAGTGATGTTCTCACACAAGGTGCCTTTATGATGCTTTGTGCAGTGGGAAGTATGGCCGCTTCGATTATAACTGTATTTTTTGCGGCAAAGGTTGCTGCTGGTTTTTCTAATCGACTGCGTAAAAAAGTGTTTGATAAAACTTTATCTTTTTCCATGGAAGAACTGTCTAGTTTTTCGACAGCGAGCTTAATTACTCGTTCTACCAATGATATTATGCAAGTGCAAATTCTAATTATCCTAAGCTTGCAAATTGTGATAAAGGCTCCGATTATTGCCGTTTGGGGCATTTTTAAGATTATGGGAAAAAGCTGGGAATGGACTGCTGCTACAGGTGTAGCAATCGCTATATTATTAGTATTAATCGCCATCCTAGTTTTTGTGGCCCTGCCTAAATTTAAAGTAATCCAGAAGTTAACGGATAATCTTAATATGGTAACAAGAGAGAATTTATCAGGAATCCGTGTGGTTCATGCGTATAATGCAACTCGTTACCACGAGGATAAGTTTGAGAAAGCGAATAAGGAACTGACAGATACGAATCTTTTTACAACAAGAACAATGGCTGTTATGATGCCAACGATTACCCTTATTATGTCTGGAATGAGTCTTGCTATCTATTGGATTGGAGCGGTGATCATCAACAATGCTCCTATGGCAGATAGATTGCCTTTATTCTCTGATATGGTTGTATTCTCTTCCTATGCCATGCAAATCATCATGGCCTTTATGATGGTTTCTGTTGCATTCGTCATGCTTCCTCGTGCGGCTGTTTCTGTAAGAAGAATCAACGAAGTGCTCGATACAGATGTGAAAATAAAGAGTGGCACGAAGACAGAAGGGGACAGCAAAGGGGAAATCGAATTCCGCCATGTTAGCTTTAAATATCCTGGTGCGAGTGATTACATTATCCGAGATATTAGCTTCACTGCATCCAAGGGAGAGACAGTAGCCATTATTGGTTCAACTGGTAGTGGAAAAAGTACCCTTCTCAACCTGATCCCACGCTTTATGGATGCAACAGACGGGGAAATTTTAGTGGATGGTCAAAATGTGAAAAATTACAAGTTGGAAGCTTTGCGAGATAAAATAGGCTATGTATCTCAAAAAGCTGTTATGTTCAGTGGTTCCGTTACGTCCAATATTGCTTTCGGCGGGGAGATTAAGCAATCAGAAGATAAAGTAAAACGAGCCGTAGAAATTGCCCAAGGGAAGGATTTTATCGAAAAAATGGATCAGCAATATGAGGGGACTATTTCGCAAGGTGGAACCAATCTTTCTGGTGGTCAGAAACAGCGATTATCGATTGCCCGTGCTATTTACAAAGATCCAGAAATCTATTTATTTGACGATTCTTTTTCCGCATTGGACTATAAAACAGACCGTGTCCTCCGCTCCAAGCTTAAAGAGGAAATAAACGATGCTACAAACATTATTGTTGCACAGCGCATTGGAACCATTAAGGATGCAGACCGAATTCTTGTATTAGATAAAGGAGAAGTAGTCGGAATAGGGACACATGATGAGCTGATGGTTACTTGCGATGTTTATCAAGAAATTGCCTTATCACAATTATCAAAGGAGGAGCTCGAAATTGGCTAAGAAAAAGGATGTTAAAGAAACGAAAAATCAATCAACAAAATCGATTCCTCCAAATGCAAAAGGCATGAAATTTTCTAGCTTGAAGGAACTAGCGGTTTACTGTAAGGCGTATTTTCCAATCATTTTACTTGCTTTAATCCTTGCGATGACAGCCTCTATCTTTAGCATTATTGGTCCTGACCAGCTTAGCAAAATGACGGATTATATTACAGAAGGCTTAATGGGAGAAATTAACCTGGATGCTGTCTATGATGTCGCTATTTTTCTCGTATTCCTTTATGGTTTAGGCTATATTTTCAACTATGTTCAAGGTTTTATTATGGCTACCGTCACTCAAAGGATTTCTAAGCAATTAAGAAGAGATATTTCGGGAAAAATTAATCGATTGCCTTTAAGCTATTTTGATAATACAACAACAGGGGATGTCCTTAGCCGTGTAACAAATGATGTCGATATGGTTGGACAGACAATGAACCAGAGTGTTAGTAGCTTAATTACGGCTATTACGATGTTCATCGGTTCGTTAATCATGATGTTCTATACAAATTGGATTATGGCTATTGCCGCTATTTTATCTACATTTATCGGCTTTGCGTCTATGGGTATGATCATTTCGAAATCACAGAAATACTTCGCCCAACAGCAACAAGAACTTGGAAAACTAAATGGCCATATCGAAGAAATCTATTCTGGTCATAATGTTGTGAAGGCATATAATGGAGAGCAACAAGCAAAGGATGCTTTCTCTGCCATTAATTCACGCCTATTTGAAAGCGCATGGAAATCGCAATTTATGTCAGGGTTAATGATGCCATTAATGATGTTTATCGGAAACTTTGGTTATGTCGTTGTATGTATTGTTGGTGCTGTGCTTGCTGTTAATGGCACTATTTCATTTGGTGTCATCGTTGCCTTTATGCTGTACATTCGCTTATTTACACAGCCTCTTCAGCAAAATGCACAAGCAGCGACAAATCTACAGCAAACAGCAGCAGCAAGTGGTCGTGTTTTTGAATTCCTAGCAGAGAAAGAGCTTGTAAAAGAAGACGAAAAGAAAGAAAAACTGCAAAATGTCAAAGGCGATGTGGAATTTAAGCATGTACGATTTGGCTACAGCCAAGATAAAGCAGTTATCAAGGATTTTTCCGTACAAGTAAAAGCTGGTCAGAAAGTAGCAATCGTTGGACCAACTGGTGCTGGAAAAACAACATTAATTAACTTGCTTATGCGTTTTTATGAAGTGAATGGCGGAGAAATTATGATTGATGGTGTCCCGACTAACCAAATGACACGAGAATCTCTTCATGACCTATTCTGCATGGTTCTTCAGGATACATGGATATTTGAAGGCTCTATCCGTGATAATATTGTTTATTCCAGAGAAGACGTATCTGATGAAGAAGTAGAAGCAGCTTGCAAAGCAGTTGGCTTGCATCACTTTATTCAAACATTGCCAAACGGGTATGATACAATTTTAGATGACAAGACGAGCTTATCGGCAGGGCAAAAGCAGCTTATCACCATTGCCCGTGCGATGGTAAAAATGGCACCATTGCTCATTTTAGATGAAGCGACTAGCTCTGTAGATACACGCACAGAATTGCTGATTCAACAAGCAATGGATATGCTGACAGAAGGAAAAACTTCTTTCGTTATTGCACATAGATTGTCAACGATAAAAAATGCTGACTTAATTCTCGTAATGAAAGAAGGAGATATTATGGAAGCAGGAACACATAAGGAACTAATGGAGAATAATGGTTTCTATGCAGAGCTTTATAATAGTCAGTTTGAAGAAGCGTCTTAAATTTTACCTAAGCCAAGAAAGACTCGCAGTTTGGCTTTAAGAGTTTTTCTTCATAATAACTTTTGAAGAAAGGAGTTAACAAATGCTAGATAGGGCCACGTATATTTGGGAATCCATCGATTTCTTGAATCGTTTTATCATGAAGAGTCTCCAGAGACATGCAGAAGAACATGGAATGACTGCCCCGCAAGTACGCGTCATTCTAGAGGTCTTTATTAATAAAAAAATTAGTGTCAAGGAGCTAACCCAAAATCTTCGCATGACACAGAGTACGGTTTCAGATATTGTAGAAAGACTAACGGAAAAAGGGATTCTCATCAAGAAGCCGAATCCACAAGACAAGCGATCTGTTCAGATTATGTTAACAGAAGAAATGGTAAAAATAATCGAAGAAACCTCACCAAAGCCGATTCAGCAAATAATGGGTGCGGTATTAGATAATTTGCAGCCAAGCGAGCAAGCGACTGTTGAAGAAGGAATAAGGCTATTGGTAGCGGCAGTGGGCGAGAAGATGGAAGCAGATGGAATCGAGAGTTTAGAAGATTTTGAAGTGTTATTTTTGCCAAAAGAGAAGAAAAAGTAAAAGAAAAGGGAAGCCATGTTCAACGCCTAGTTAACATGGCTTTGGCCTGTCGAGAATGCTTATTTACTTAAAAAAATTGTTTTTCCTTACGTGCTAAAAACTGTTCCAATGCTTCGTTACTATCAATCCCCATTCTTTCCGCTAAAATAATGAGCCACCAGATGGATTCGCCAATTTTATGCGTAAGCTCTGCCTCTGGATCATCACCAGTTGGCCATCTCTCTTGCTGCGCCATTGATAATCGCCCAACCAATGCAGCATCTGTAAGAAAAGCAAGTGCATCTTCCGCAACAGACCACTCTGAACCATGGTATTGTTTTTCTAATTGATGATAAGCCTGTCTAATTTGAAGAGAGCGTTCTACTGCTTCTTTAAAATTCATGTAAAGGATCCTCCTAATAATGTTGTTAGATGATGGAATGAGGATTCCACCATCTGCTTCACTTACTAAAAATAACATAGGAAAGTTGACAGCATGTTGTCATGTTTAAAGCCTGATTTGTTTTGATTTGAAAAATAGGAAAAGATATAACGAATGCTATAATATAGAATTAACAAATAAATCCTATCCTATGAAATAAATAAGAAGAAGGTGAAAGGAGAATAATCGATGAGTAATAACGTACAGGACCATTTACCAAAAATTGTTTCTATTTTCCCTGATTTAGCTGATTTGCCAGATGAAGAATGGCGTAAAGCTGGAATTGATGTAAAGAAACTGGAACCAGCTCAAACGATACCAGAAGGAATTATTCTAGATTATGCTGTTTTTATTTTAGATGGAAGGGTGAGAATGTACAAAGTAAGTGAAAGTGGGCGCGAAATAACGCTATACCGAATAAGTGATGGAGAGTGTTGTCCTTTAATGAGCTCGAGCATTTTAGGGGGAACAGAATATGAAGCATCCGCTAGTGTGGAAACCCACAGCCTGGCGCTTTTCATTCCGACACCAATCTTTCGGGAGTGGTTTGATACATATAAGAGCTTCCGCCAATTTATCTTTCAATCGATTTGCGGAAGAATCCTCACCCTTTCTAAATTACTCGATAACATTAATTTCAAATCCATTCGCAGCCGAGTAGTAGAATATTTGTTAGAACAAGCGGAAGGAAATGTTATCAAAACAACTCATGATACATTAGCAATCGAACTAGGATCTGTTCGCGAAGTAATTAGTCGCACACTAAAACAACTAGAAAAAGATCAATATATCGCATTGACGCGAGGGAAAATCATGATTTTAGACCGAGCAGGCTTAGAAGAATTAGTAGAATAACGACATGTTAAAGAATTTTTTTTGCTTTTATTCGTTATGTAACTTAGTTACGGAGTTCATGCTCTTCCTCCTGCTAAGATAGAAATATCTTGAAAGGAGGAATTAACAATGAAAAATGTCGGAGGATTTGATAGAGGTTTTCGCATCATATTAGGAATTGCCCTTTTATCACTATTTTATTTTTTACCAGGGTATTGGAAGCTATTTGGCCTAATCTCCCTTCCTTTACTAATCACTGGACTTACACAAAAGTGTGGCATCAATAAATTGTTAGGTAGAAATACTTGTAGAATTAATTAAGCTTGTACTTGGATGGAAGGGCAATCCCCCCGCCGATAAAGAAGGTAGGTGGGGGGTGCCTAACTATTTAGGGGTGTTTTGATAGGAAATATTATTCCGACTGATGAATAGAATGAATAGCTAACAAGACTTCCTATGGTTGCCGATACTTTTGAAATCTTATCGTATTGTCACCTGAATTACTTAATTTTCTTCTTAAAAAGGATACATCCTTATTTATCATCGTACATAAATAAATCATAAATCCACTAAATAAACTGGATAAAAGCGTACTTCCTAGTAAAAACCAGATTATTTTTTTTGCCCCATTCCATGCCATTCTTACACCTCCTCAACTTGAAGGTATTATCTGTTAAATTAATGGATGTTATACTTTATTTCCGATACATTCTATAGATAACAAAAGGCAGACTTCCATTAAATAAATATCCCTTTATAGAGCAAAACAAAAGGCACCTAAAAAGGCGCCCTATACTATATTAATTATCTCTATGTCACTATCTTCAAAATCCATTTCTAGCAAATGTTCATACTCCAAATTATCTTCGGCACTTATTAAAGGTTTTTCGATGATAGAATTAATCCATTTTCCCAACATTTTAAAGCACCTCATTTCGTTAGTATATTACGCATATACCCTATACCTTTATTTTATAAAAGTATTATGAACGATATGTTTAGCAAATATGAAATATTTATTAACCTTTTTTTCGGTGACAGGCACCACAAAAAGACAAACTGCCTGAATGGTACATATGAGAAGGACACTGAATGAAGACAATAAGGGTTCTCCGTCGTATACACCAACTTAGGTTGAAAGTGTTTATCTTGTAGGAAACAGAAAAACGATTGTTCATATCCAAAAAACGCGAGCAAAAGAATGCAAAACAAAACAAAAGACACTTCTCCCAGTCGAGGGCACTGAAAAAGTCTAGTTCTGCAAATTAAATGAGGTTATATTTATTTGAAAGCAAATAATAAGTTAGTTTGGAGAGGTGTCCGCTCGACTCCTACGGGAGATGCGAGAAAGTCCGAGACCCTGCAGGAGCGTAGCGACGAAGCGGCTCGGCGCTCGCCCCGTGGAAAGCGAGCGGTAAGCCTCGGAAAACAAAAGCCTACACTAAGTTAGAATGGTTTGGTAACTACCGATTCACCAGGTAATTCACTTTTTCAGTGGCCTGTCCCAGTCATCCGTTATTTTCTTCCATTCACCACTCAATCCTTATTTCCCCAACACATGTAACAGAATCTTTATCCATCCAAAGAAAGAAGTCCATAATGGAATACTGATGCCTAATCCAATCGTGAAGCCTTTAACAAATTTTTCGTTTTCCATGTAGAAACACTCCTCGATAATGACAAGTCCACTTTACCCCTGATAACAGTTATTCTAACCACTTATTAGAAAAATAGTAGGAAAAGCCCGAAATACAACATGGAATAATACATCAATTTACTACTCGCTTATTAAAAAAAGAAGTGAACATTAGCTCACTCCTACTTCAAAACTCAATCTAATTTCTGCAACTGAAACAACCTAGCTTGATAGTCTCCCCGCACAGGCTCGCCGACACCATTCTTACATGCACTTCGCCCATGCCCTTTTTGCCGTTTAGAATATAATGTTTCGAAATACCGGTGACAGGCACCATAAAAAGACAAACTCTTAGAAGTGTACATATGGAAAGGACAGTTTCAGGGAAAAACAACAAATATACAATAGTATAGTGGTGGATAACTAAATTAAATGGAATGAGTAGCGAAATCGGAGAGTGAACAATGCATATATAATCCAACTCGGGTGAGAAATGATCCAATAACATATATCGCTTTTCACAAACAGCTTATAGTAAAAATAGTAGGAATGGTTCGAAAGGCTACATGGATAAATACATCTATTTACTCACTGATATCGCTTGTTGAGAAAAATCACAATCTTCTATTCGGAGTAAGGTGTGATAATTATAGAAAAGGGAAATTAAAAAGGGGGAAAGGGGTATCGCGTTTTAAATAAATTAGATGTTTAATAAGAAAGTAAAAAGATAGTACTCAAGTGTGAGAAAAATAAATCAATTTTTGTAGTATAAACTTCATCAAAATCAACAATTATTAATTGCCCTTTTAATTCGAGAAATAATAATTTTATTCTTATTCTTTACCCTTGAAAAAGAGCAAATGAACAACCTTCATTTCTGGAAAATGGCGCTATCATGAAGGTTGCTATTTTAATTGTGCTTTAATGAGATTTTCACATAATAGTATCCTTTTAATAAGCAAAATAAATAGCCACTTATAGCGACTATTTTAAACCTTGTTTTTTTGTTATTCTTAAATCTAATGTTACTATAAATGAATCTAGATTTAAACATAGAAAAAACTTATGGAAGTTTGATATCGTATGGGCGATTATAAAGCTTTTTAAGCCATATTACAGTTGGATGGTATTTGTATTCTTTCAACTTAAATACTTTTGAATTTACTAGCAACAAGCCTAAATTCTTTAATTCTCCACATCCTAAAATTAAGTAAAATGCGAAGTGCTCATCAGTTTCATACTGTACTCTTATTAAATTCCCTGTTTCACTAAAAAGTATTCTCTTCTCCTCTTTCAAAAGCTCTAGATTAACAGAATCGTTAGCGTAGTATCTCTGTAACTTTTCAAAAACGGTGTCCGATAAAGTTGCAAAGTCAGTTGCTGACTTAAGAATATCCTCACCACCTTTCCTTCCATCAACTATCCCAACTAATCCAAATAAGTGTGTATTCCTATCAGTACCGTATCTTTTAGACTTTTTTTTCAGTGGATTTTCCCATTCAGTAATATAGGACTGTTTATATGGTGATAAAAAAACTCTATCTATTGTACCATGTGGATTTTCCTTCAGTACATTGACCATATTTTCAATATTATCTGCAATAGGGGATAAGTAAGCTGCACTATTTACATCAAACATTGAACCGTTCGGAGAATGAACATCAATATAAAAATCTAATTTATCCCCATTATTTGGACCTGATACAAGGTCAGGCGTTCTAAAGTAAGTACTAGATTGGAATTTAATAAATTTATTATTGCCCTCGCCTCTCTTCAATTCTGGGCATTTTAAACGTTTTAATGCTTTCATTGCAATTCTTATAGATTCTTGGTCAGTTTTCATATATTTTTAGTAGTGAGGTTTTTACCTACTACATTCCTCCTTAATACCAATAATCTGTATGATTTAAATAAATACCGTAAAGTGGCTTCTTTTTTATATAATAGTACCCATAGGTTATTAAAATAGCAATAATTAGGGGATGTAAATTATATTCCCCCGTATTTAATCTCTATACAATAGTACTAAATTGTAAAAAATACACAAATTTATTATTTTTTATATAGTCAGAATAAATAATATATAGGAGTTGAACTTTTTGATTTTAGATTGTCTCTGTTGTAAAAAAAGAAAAGTATATATAGAAATTGATTCAGGTCATAATAGCAATCGATATAGTGGCTTCTGTGAGTGTGGAGCAACCTATAATTACACTAAAGATAACAAAGGGATGACTATTGAGCGTCTTTCCAAATGCAAAAATGGCGATCCTATACCTTTTCCTTAACACACTATATTGTAGTGTGTCTACCTTTATTTGTAGTTGAAAGTCTGTACTATTTATGAGAAGTTTGTCCTTCTTCCATTACATCAATTGCTCCTTCAAATTCTTTTCTGGTTTTTTAAGTTTTCATAACCTTGTTTCAACGAATTTAAAGAATCATCTGCTACGGAAGGAATAAAGACATAAGTCATTTTTTCTATGAAAGTATCTTTTGTGGAGTCTTCAAAAACAGAGTATTCCATTTTTAGTTCATCTTTATTACCTGAAAAGTAGGTGATTTGAATACGCATTTCTAAAAGTAACATTCTGTCCGTATACACTGATTATATGGTCTTTTTGTATAGCCATTTAATATCCTCCATATTGTTTTATTACTATAAGCGATATCCGTATTTGTAAATATATCGCCAGCGTGGTATAGAGAAAAATATACTAAGTTATATCAAGATACAAAACCAGTCATAGCTAAATTTAATAGAAGTATGATGCAATGAATGTGGAGAAGTAAGAAATTCTATGGAAACAAAAGGAGAGATGCAATAATTAAAAATAAATTAGTTGTAGTTCAATATTGAAAAAGGGACAGCCTCAAAGCGCATCAAAGCACCTAAGACCAATCCCTCAAGAAAAACCATCATTCCCCAGCCATCAGCTTTTTCCCTTCCTCTTTCTCTGGCAAATAAATCTGCTGACTAGGCAATGCGATTTCTATTCCGTGTTTCTCTAAAATATTTAATATTTGTAAATTCGTATCTTCCTTCACTTCTAAAAACTCTGACCAAACGGTAGTTTTCGAGAAGAAATAGATGAAGACACCTAAACTGTAATCTCGGAATTCCGTGAATCGCACCATGATGACATCTTTATGTACACCTTGGTGTGCATGAAGCATTTCTTCTATTTCTCTTAAAGCGACCCGTAATTTCTCATTTGGCGTGCGATAGGAGAGCGCTAATTCATAGCTGATTTGTCGCTTCGCCATTTTAGACCAGTTTGTGATCGCTTCATTGGAAAGCTTTGAGTTAGGAACGGTCACAATCGAATCAGCAAATGTGCGAATTTGCGTACTGCGGAATGTGATATCCTCGACTGTTCCTTCCACTGAAGGAGATTGAATCCAGTCTCCCTTGGAAAATGGCTTTTCCGTAATAATTACAACACCGCCGAAGAAGTTAGCCACAGTATCCTGTGCTGCTAAGGAGAAGGCAAGACCAGCAACCCCGAGACCAGCAACGAAGGCACCAATTTGAATATCCCAAATGTCCAATATGCTAACAGCAGTAAAGATAACAACAAGCATCCGGAATACCTTCCCTAAGAAAGGAATCAGCATGCTATCAGCATCTAGCTTTGTTCGCGACACCAGTCGTTCAAAAGGATTCGATTGATCGGAAAAATACTGAAAGATTCCCCAGCCGATTAATCCGATAATAAAGGACTTATATATCTGTTGCACAAAGTAGAAAGTAGTAATCGGAAATGGCAAATAAGTTAAAGCCAAGTAAGTTCCGATAATGACCCAGAACCAACGAAGTGGTTTTTCAAACGCTAATAATACTTTGGAAACCGTAGCTACTGGTAATTTCTTTACCATTCCTAACACTAACTTGAAAATATAGGTCGTAAATAGCTTTCTAAACCCTAAGAATACAAGAAAGATTAGTAAGGCGATACCTATATCAATCCAGTTGAAACGCTGAAACGCAGCGATAAATCTTTCCCATTGCGACCATACTTGTAAATCCCCCATCTAAATCACCTCGAAAAATATTATAGCATAGGAATAAGCAAACCCAAGCAACTCACGACAAGAGTAAATAAAATGTAATATGACAAGTCTATCCATAGAAAAAAGGATCAGCATTCCTGCTGATCCTTGATTAAGCTTAAAATCTTTCAAAATACTCTTCGATGCCATCTGCAATAGCTTTTGCTAATTTATTCTGATAGCTGCTCGTTACAAGCTTTTTACGCTCAGCTGTATTATTAATAAATCCAAGCTCCAGTAAAGTAGCTGGTACTGCTGTTTCTCGTAAAACAGCAAGTGTTTCACCATCAATGCCACGATTAGTGGCATCTGTTGCGCTAATCATTTCATTCTGTATCAAATCCGCTAGCAATGTGCTTTTCATCACGCGGTTTGGATCATTATGCTTATCGCTATTGATGACAGAAGGATAGGCTGGATTATATTTGTAGTAATACGATTCGATTCCAGACGCTGTTGTCGAACCAGATCCAGTTGAATTATGATGGATGCTCACAAAGATGTCTGGATTAAGCTCATTGGCTTTTTTGGAACGGTCTAGTAAAGAAAGATAGGTGTCAGATGTTCGAGACATATAGACAATATAGCCACGGTCTTTCAATAACTTTTCCACTTTCTTCGCAACTGCTAAATTCAAGCCAGCTTCTGTATACCCACCAGCCATTGCACCTGGATCAGATCCGCCATGTCCTGGATCTAAGAAAACAGATTTTGCCTTTTTAAATGCTTTTGTTGCACTCACAGATGAGCCACTACCTTTTGGAACAAGCTTGATTTGAATGGCTTCTAATCGCTTAGACAATCCTTCTGTTCCAGCTTTCATTCCATTTTTCGCCCATCCAAGCCAGCCATAGCTTTGGGCATGAACACGGTAGTAAACATCGAAATATTTCGCCATATCACCAGTTAAACTAATTTTTATTGCTTCCATTCGTTTACTTTTTCCAACCGTACCAGAGATATCTCCGTTAGAAGAGTTCGTTACCCACCCTGTGCCTTGTATATGAGTAGAGTAAACAATATCTCCGCTAAATGCGGTATTCGCTAAATCAATTTTAATCGCTTCTAATCGCTTTGATTGTCCTGTTGTGCCACTTGAAGCACCATTTGCGACATTAGATAGCCATCCTTTGCTTTGTACATGCGTACTGTATGTGACAGTTGGCTTCTTCACGAAGGATGTACTTGTCGAACCAGGAGCCTTTGCCCCTTTCTCCACTAAGACAATCTCAATCGCTTCGAGACGCTTCGAAAGACCTTCCGTACCAGCAGATGCGCCGTTTTTCGCCCATCCAAGCCAGCCATAGCTTTGGGCATGAACACGGTAGTAAATATCATAGTGTTTCGCCATATCGCCGGTTAGATTTATACGGATACCTTCCAGACGCTTGCTTTGTCCAGAAGTTCCAGATAGCTCCCCGTTAGACACAGCATTTTGCCAGCCGATTGTTTGAACATGTGTGGAATACTCGATACTTCCACCATACGGCTTATTTTTTAAATCAATTTTAATGCCTTCTAGTCGTTTTGCTTGTCCAGAAGTTCCGCTCATTTCTCCATCTGCAACATTAGGCTGCCAGCCGATTGTTTGAACATGTGTTGAATATGTAACAGATGGTTTGGTAATAAAGGATTTATCGGTAGAACCAGGAGCCTTTGCGCCTTTTTCTACTAATTTAATCTCAACAGCTTCTACTCGTTTGGAAAGACCTTCCGTACCAGCAGATGCGCCGTTTTTTGCCCATCCAAGCCAGCCAAATGTTTGTACATGTAGGCGGTAATAAACATCATAATGTTTCGCCATTTCACCGGTTAGCTCTATCTGGATAGCTTCCATCCGCTTATTCTCACCAGGTGCACCGCTGATTGCGCCATCCTTCTCCTCTGTCATCCAGCCATAGCCTTGAACATGCGTCTTATAGGTTACGCCACCAGAGTAAGTTGCATTTTCGATGAAAATTTTCACTGCTTCTAATCGCTTCGCTTGTCCGCTTGTTCCAGACAGTTCTCCGTCTTTAACGGGAAGTTGCCATTTGATTCCTTCTACATAGCTTGAATAGTTAATAGAAGGATTCACGACAGCTGCTTTCAGAGCACGAGAAGCTTCTGCTTTTGGCATGACAGTAGTCGGTTCCTCTTTCGATTTGCTCTCCTCTGTTTCCGCCTTTTCTAAGGAAGCATCTTGATCTTTCTCTTGTTCCACCTTATCTTCTGTTGGCAGTTCTTCAGAAACTTCTTCACTAGGAGTCGCCGTTTCTTCTGCATCTTCAGAAGAAGAAGGGTCTGTTACAAGGTTTAAAGCATCATATTCTTCCTTCGTAATCACCGTTTTTTGCTGATTTTCGTCAGTAGAATAGTAGGTTAAACCTTGATTGTGAACGATTGTACCATATTCATCCACTGTCTTTATTTCTTCTATAGAAGTACCATTATCATTTTCAGTCACCACAGTAGTTTGATCTGTGAATGTAACCGGTTCTACTTGTTCCGCTTTATAGGATTCAGAGGGTGCTATTCGATAAAGAATACTATCTTCATCAGAAATCGAAAGCTGTTCCCGCTCTTCTCCAACATTCATGGAAAAAACTTCATGATCACCTAATCTATCTGATAGATAACCTTGAACGGATGTCTGTGTGTCATCTGTCCAGCCATTTAGGTGTAAAACCACATCCTTATTTAGACTAATATCTTGTTTTTCGCCATTATAGTAGATGAAATAATAACTCGGAGCAATATCTAACTCATCGGTATCCCCGTTTTCCGTGGCATAGCCGACATTTAAGTTAGTAGGAAACACCAAACTAAATACCATTACAGCAATTAATAATAAAACTTTATTCCTCATCACCAAAACCCTTCTTCATTTTTTTGCAGAATATATCTGTATAACACTACTATTCTAGCATAATTCTGGCAGAAAAAAGTACTATTTTCCTACTAAATTATGGTATTTTTTAATTATAAATGTATAAATAAGAAAAAAGACCTATCGAATAAATTGCATAATATGGGAAATTTGATTCCCGAAGACAAAGAAAGGAAGGCAGATCAAACAAATAAAGTGATAAAACAGTTGAAAAAAGGAATGCCTTTACCTTTTTATTATTCAACTATATATAATAGAAGAAACTAGGTAACGCTTACATAAAAACACATCGAAAAATCGTATTTACGAATATTCAGTAAATATGATAAGATAATCGTACGTTATATAGAACGACTAAACAAAAAAATAAGCGAGTACTACTCGCTTATTTAGGACATTATATACATAATTACTGTGAAATGAGCTTATCAGCCAAATACTCGCTCCAAACTTCAAACCCTTGTTCATTCGCAATCGATTTATCGCCATCTAGTTCCTTGTAATAATCTTGAACCTTTTCATCCTTACTATCTGGCCAAGCTTCCCAATGGTTCCAATAGGGAATTTCTTCAGCTTCGGCATATTTCTCTAAATCACTGACTTGCATAGGATAAAGGTTGGCTTCATATAATGGATGTGCTGGCATTAAAACGAACGTAACATCAGGCAACGAATCCTTGGTTTCTTTAATGACCTTATTGATATTCGTTAATGTTGTAGAAATATTTACTGCTTTGTCATTATCATGTAATAAGAATGGCTCAAAGATAACCATATCTGGTTTCTTGTCAATTAGAGATTCATACTCTTCGTCATTTACATAATCGGAAGTAGTTCCGTCATAAGCGATACTGTCGATGGTTACATATTGATCATACTTACTAGTCAATGCTTCTTTTAAAGGGGGAAGTAAACCAGACTCTTGATCGCCAATCGCATCTGAGCCGACTAGTAAAATATGAAAGGAATTTTTGTCTGATAATTTCGCTTCTAATACTTGTTGCGCTTGTTCTGGCCAAGATTTAGCAAAGCCCATATAGTAATCAAGGCTAAAGTAGCTCTCTGAATTAGAACTTTTTTCTTGGGAAACCGTTGAATCGTGTGTATCGTGAATCGGTGATAAAGGACTATCTCCCCGAATATTCCAATGAATATTTCCAATAATAAGAACCACAACAAGAACAATAGAAAGAATAGATAGAATAGCTGCTTTCATTTCAACCTCCAGGAATTCAGTATAATCGTTTTATTTAAGTATACCGATAATTTACAAGTATGTAGGTAACTTCTCCCTTTTGTAAAAAATAGATAGGAAAAATGTCAATTAATTGGTATAGTAATAAACGTAGTAATTCAAATCTATTAAAATTATGACAAGAAATGATAATATATGCAATGATATATGATATAATATTTTTAGTTTTTTATATTTTTCTAGGAGGAAGTCATGGAAGAAACGATTAGTCTAAAAGAATTATTCGACACACTTAAGAAACGATTTGCCCTTATTATCTCCATCACTTTAATTGCAATGATTGTAAGTGGGGTAGTAAGTTATTTCATTATTACACCGGAGTATAAATCTTCAACACAAATTCTTGTCAACCAAAAGAAAGAAGAATCATCAGCTGTCATTAATTCAGGTGAAGTACAGGCAAACGTGCAAATGATTAGCACATATAGTGTGATTCTAAAAAGTGCGGCTATCTTAAATATTGTAAAAGAAGAATTGAATTTAGATATGAGTGTTTCAGAATTGAATAGTAAGATTACTGTGGAAAGTGCGCAAAATTCGCAGGTAATGACTCTATCTGTTACGGATGCTGATCCAACAGTAGCTTTGCAAATTGCCAATAAAACGGCAGAAGTGTTCGAAAAAGAAATTAAAAATATTATGTCCATTGACAATGTGACAGTATTGCCACTTGCAGAGGACCAAGAAAATCAAGCGCCAATCAGTCCAAACCCACCACTTAATATTGCGATTGCAGCGGTAGTAGGGTTAATGATTGGAGTTGGGTTAGCATTTTTACTAGAATACTTAGATAATACGCTGAAAACAGAACAGGATATTGAGAAATTGCTAGGTTTACCGGTATTAGGTGCCATTACAACCATTGATGAAAGCCATGAAGCGAAGTTAAGAGGCGCTCAAAAAGGAAGAAGTAGGGGGGATTTACTTGGCAGCAAGTAAGAGAAGCAAAAAAGGCGGTTTAGCATTAAATAGAAGAAAACTTATTGCAAAGTATGATCCGAAATCTCCTATTTCTGAGCAATACAGAACAATCCGTACAAACATTCTTTATTCAAGTATTGATGAAGAGATACGTTCTATCTTAGTGACATCTTCTGGACCAGGAGAAGGAAAATCGACAACGACAGCCAACTTAGCGATTGTTTTTGCTCAACAAGGAAAAACAGTTCTGCTTGTTGATGCTGATTTACGTAAACCAACTGTTCATTATACCTTTAACTTGAATAATTCATCTGGATTAACATCCGTTCTAACGAATCAGTTAGGCTTAATGGAAGCTGTTCATGAAAATGAAGAGAAAAATCTGTATGTTTTACCTAGTGGTCCGATCCCACCAAATCCTTCTGAGCTATTGGGTTCCCGTGCGATGAATCATTTCTTAGAGAGAGCTCTAGAGGAGTTTGATATTGTCCTATTTGATACACCACCAGTATTAGCCGTTACAGATGCACAAGTGCTCGCTAATCATTGTCATGGAAGTATATTGGTAGTTAGTAGTGGAAAAACGGATAAAGAAGCAGTTGTGCAAACAAAAGAAAAGCTATCAGCGACTTCAGGGAAAGTATTAGGAGTTGTCCTAAATAATAAAAAAGCGGACAAAAAAGGTGACTATTATTACTATGGAACAAATTAACAAGTAAGTAGACGAGAATTCGACAATCTTCGCTATTTACGAATCAGTAGTTCAATGTTACTATTTTTGAAGTGTTATCTGGAAATAATAATAGATTACTAAAAATAGAGAGGTGTAGCATAATGATTGATATTCACTGTCATATATTACCTGGGATTGATGATGGGGCAGCGACAATAGAAGATAGCGTGGCGATGGCAAGAGCGGCTGTCCAAGAAGGAATAACAACGATTATTGCTACACCTCATCATAAGAATAACAAGTTCAGTAATCCAAAATCTTCTATTCTTACAAAAGTAAATGACTTAAACACCGTTTTAAAACAAGAAAATATTCCTCTTTCGATACTTCCAGGACAGGAAGTAAGAATTTATGGAGAAGTGTTAGAAGATTATTATAAGGAAGAAATTCTCACACTTAATCATACAAAATACCTTTTCATTGAGTTTCCTTCTTCCTCTGTTCCACGATATGCAGAGAGATTGCTGTATGAACTGCAAATAGAGGGAATCATTCCAATTATTGTTCATCCAGAGAGAAATAAAGAATTACAGGAGAAACCTGATCTTCTTTATCAGTTTGTGAAAAATGGGGCGTTAACGCAAGTGACAGCATCTAGTGTGGCTGGGTACTTTGGGAAGAATGTGAAGAAGTTTTCGGAGCAGATGATTGAGAGTAATTTAACGCACTTCTTAGCTTCAGATGCTCATAACGTCCATAATCGAAGTTTTAAGATGATGGAAGGATTAGATATGGTGGAAGATAACTTTGGAGTAGATTATGTTTATCTTTTTAAAGAGAATGCAGAGTTGCTTTTGGAAGATAAGAATGTGATAAAAGAAATTCCTGAACGTATTCAGAGAAAGAAGTTTTTAGGGATTTTTTAATAGGAAAGTTTACTAGATAACTAACGATAGAATGTACTAGTGAATATATTTTATCGTTAGTTATCTGATAGTTACATAGAGAGACAGAAAAAATTAAGGGAAGATAGGTGGTATGGTGATGTCTGAGTTTTATAAGGATCAATCTCTGTATTTAGAAAAGAAAAAGAATATATCTGTAAATACAGCTCGTAGTTACCTTGTAATGAAAAGAGCAATAGACATCATTGGTTCATTCTGTGGATTGGTTGTGCTAAGTATTCTTTTTGTTATCATTGCGCTATTGATCAAAGTAGAAGATCCAAAGGGGAAGGTTTTCTTTAAGCAATTGAGAGTTGGGAAAGACGGGAAAGAATTTTATATGTATAAGTTTCGCTCGATGGCATCTGATGCAGAAGAGCGTTTGAACGAGTTATTGGCTTTGAACGAGGTTTCTGGGGCGATGTTTAAGATGAAGGATGACCCGAGGGTAACGAAGATTGGGAAGTTTATTCGGAAAACTAGTGTGGATGAATTGCCACAGTTGTTTAATGTGCTTAGAGGGGATATGAGTTTGGTTGGGCCAAGACCGCCTCTTCCTAGGGAGGTTGCGGAGTATTCTGCTTATGATAGGCAGAGGTTGTTAGTGACTCCGGGGTGTACAGGGCTTTGGCAGGTTAGTGGTAGGAGTAATGTTGGGTTTGATGAGATGGTTGAGTTGGATTTAAAATATATTAAAGAGAGATCTTTATTATTTGATATAAAAATAATATTAAAAACTGTATTGGTGTTATTTGGATCGAAAAATGCTTATTAAGGGGAAATCATCCATGAATAAAGATTCAAAAATTTATGTGGCGGGTCATAGAGGATTAGTTGGTTCAGCAATTTATAGAAAGCTGGAATCGGAAGGATACACAAATCTAGTAGCTAGAACAAGCAAAGAATTGGATTTAAGAAACCCAATTGAAGTTAACAAATTTTTTGATGAAGAACAAATTGAATATGTATTTCTAGCAGCAGCTAAGGTTGGTGGGATTGTTGCAAATAATGAATATCCAGCTGACTTTATTCGTGATAATTTGATGATTCAAACAAATGTAATTGACGCATCTTATCGTACAAATGTGAAGAAGCTATTATTCTTGGGAAGCACTTGTATTTATCCAAAAATGGCACCTCAGCCACTTAAAGAAGAATATTTGCTAACAGGTGAATTAGAACCAACTAATGAACCTTATGCTATTGCGAAGATTGCTGGAATTAAAATGTGTGAATCTTATAACAGACAATATGGTGCGAAATTTATATCGGCAATGCCTACTAACTTATATGGGGAAAATGATAACTTTGATTTGAAATCTTCCCATGTATTGCCTGCATTAATAAGAAAATTCCATGAGGCTAAAGTGAATAAAAGCGAGTATGTAGAAGTTTGGGGTACCGGTACACCTAAAAGAGAATTTCTTTATTCTGATGATTTAGCAGATGCGTGTTTATTCTTAATGAATAATTATGAAGGAAATGAAATTGTAAATATTGGTGTTGGTGATGATTTACCTATTAAAGATCTTGCTAACTTGGTTAAAAAGGTGACAGGTTTCCAAGGTGAATTGAAATTTGATACATCAAAACCTGATGGAACACCAAGGAAATTAGTAGACGTAACTAAGATAAATTCTTTAGGCTGGAAGGCAACGACTTCTTTAGAAGAAGGATTGCGAAAAGCCTATAATTGGTTCTTAGAAAATGAATTGGAAGTATCTAAATAATTTATAAACTATTTAAATTAATATATTTTGGGGGATTATGATGAAAAAGGCATTAATTACGGGTGTTACAGGACAAGATGGTTCTTATTTAGCAGAACTATTATTAGAAAAGGACTATGAAGTACATGGGATTATTCGCCGAAGTTCTTCCTATAACCAAGAGCGTTTGGAAGAGCTTCTTACTGAGGAAGAATCAAAGGCTTTATTAGATAATTCTAATTTTCACTTGCATTATGGAGATGTAACGGATGCATTAAATATTACTCGTATAATTGGTGAAATTAAACCTGATGAAATCTATAACTTGGCTGCACAATCGCATGTGAGAGTTTCTTTTGATATGCCGGGTTATACACTAGACGTTGATGCAAAAGGTACTTTGAATATTTTAGAAGCTGTTCGTATTTTAGGACTGACAGAAAAAACACGTGTATATCAAGCTTCTACTTCTGAGCTATATGGTAAGGTTCAAGAAGTTCCGCAAAAAGAAACTACACCTTTCTATCCTCGTTCTCCGTATGGGGTAGCAAAAATTTATGGTTTTTGGATTACAAAGAACTATCGTGAGTCCTATAATATGTTTGCCGTTAATGGTATTTTATTTAATCATGAATCAGAAAGACGTGGGGAAACTTTTGTAACTAGAAAAATTTCATTAGCTGCTGCTCGTATTGCACAAGGAAAGCAGAAGAAGCTTACTTTAGGTAACTTAGATTCATTACGTGATTGGGGTTATGCTAAAGACTACGTTGAATGTATGTGGTTGATTCTTCAACATGATAAGCCTGAGGATTTTGTTATTGCTACTGGGGAGATGCATACAGTTCGTGAGTTTGTTGATCTTGCGTTTAAGCATGTTGATATTGAGATTGAATGGACTGGACAAGGTGTAGAGGAGAAAGGGATTAATAAATCTACTGGTGAAGTTATTGTAGAAGTTGATCCTAAGTTTTTTCGTCCTGCTGAGGTTGATCAGTTGTTGGGGGATCCTACTAAATCTAAAACTTTATTAGGTTGGAATCCTACGAAAACTTCTTTTGATGAGCTAGTACGTAAAATGGTCATTGCTGATATGAAAAAAGTACAAAATGAAGATAAGTATAGAAAAATGTTTGACTAATATATAACCAATACAATAAGAATTATATATAGAAATTAAGATGCTTATATATGGGATAAATATAGTCTCTAAAAGAAAATGGTGGGGAAATGAAAAGGATTTGTTTTTTACTAGGCGATATCTCTGGAAGCGGTGGGATACCAAGGGTTGTATCCCTAATAGCTAATAAACTGAGTGGGAATTTTGATATATCAATTGTCAGCTATTATAATCAGAATAATTTATATAAAAAGTTGAATAAAAATGTTAAACAACATGTATTACTAGATAGCAGATTAGATATGAAAAAAGGCTTATTATCTGGAACCTTTAAGCTACGAAAAATAATGAAAAAAAATAAATTTGATGTCATAATTGCTTGTGGAGCTTTATTTTTCCCAATGGGTGTACTAGCAACACGAATGAATAAAACTAAACTTATTTGTTGGGAACATTCAAATTTTTATGTTACAACTGATAATTCATTCCAAAGATTTACAAGAAAAGTTGGTGCTAGATTTTCTGATTTAGTGTTAACATTAACTAAAAAGGATATGGAAAACTATAAGGAAAACTTAGTTTTAAATAATATTGATTATATTTATAATCCTATTGATCAGTATCTCCAAAGAGATGAATTAAATTATAATATTAATTCAAAAAAAATTATAAGTGTTGGAAGATTAACATATCAAAAAAACTTTATAGATGCTGTTGAAGTTGCGTCTGAAGTATTAAAAAAATATCCAGGATGGGAATGGCATATTTATGGAGATGGTGAATTAAAGGAAAGAATAAGCAACGAAGTAAAAAAGCATGAATTGCAGAATAAATTAATACTTATGGGGCAATCTGATAATTTATATAGTAAATACCCTGATTATTCAATCCTGGTAATGACCTCATTATATGAGGGCTTTCCAATGACCTTATTAGAGGGTTTGGCAAATAAACTGCCCCTAGTTAGCTATGATATTTTAACAGGTCCCAGTGAAATTATAATAAATAATGAGAATGGATATTTAATAGAGCCTGGTAATAAGAATATGATGGTTGAAAAAGTATCAAATTTAATAGAAGATATTGAATTAAGAAAATCCATGTCTAAAGCTACATCCAATTTAACTGATAAATTTAATATTACTAATATAACTGACAAATGGGTGAAAATTTTAGAAGATATTTAGCCAATTATTATAAAGTCATTCCGACTTCATAATAATTGGTTGGGACTTGAAAGATATGAATTAAATTTAATAGTTTGTAAAGAAGTTAATAAATAAAAAAGAGCAAAAATTAGAAGGGTTAATTTTATGATAAGAATAATTAACATATTATTTGTATGTTTAATTTTATTAATTATAATAATTCATGCGTTTCATGAAAGAAAATTTAGTGAAAAAGCAAATAAAAGATTTTTGATGGTCTATACAATAGTGATTTCAATTTTTTTATCTTTAAGAGTTATTGGATTAGATTTAGAACCTCATAGATTGTGGTTTGAAAGTAGTGGAAGTTCATTCTCTGATTTAACACTAGATTCACTCTTTAGTAGTAGATTGGAGCCTTTTTTTAATATATTATCTATATTTTTGAATAGTAGAGGATTTGGTTATGAATATTTCTTATTGATTGCGGGAAGTATTCCAATGATTATCTTATACAATATTATTAAAAATGAACAGAATCCAGTTAAAATATACTGTGTTTTTTTATTAATATATTTAATAAAAGGACCGATAGAAGTTATTAGGGGTTTTTTTGCAGCAATAGTTTATTTAAGTGCTATTTATAGCTTATCGAAAGGAGAAAAACTTAAGGCATATATTAAGAATGTAAGTACGATTTTATTTCACTTTTCTAGCGTTGCTTCAATAATTTTATTTCCTTTTTTAAAAGCTAAATGGACAAAGAAAAAGTATTTAATAACACTATTCCTAACCATATTTTTAACCATTTTTTTCAGAGTTGTAGTATTCCCTCAACTGATAAGTATAAATTATTCAGGTGAAAATTATATAATTTGGAAATTTTTCTATTATTTAACTTACTATAACAGTGGAAATGGATACCACTATTTAGGTAGATTACATGTTATTCTTTTGAATTTTAATCTTTATTTTATAATAATAATGAATATTCTTATTATATTGATATCTTTTAAATATTATAAGCTCATAGAAAAAGATACCACTTTTAGAGTGCTCATGAACTCGCAAATTATTGGGAGTTTTGTGAATATTATCTTTATAATTTTGTCAGCTACAACAATAGGATATAGATTAAGTTATTTGTTTAGTATAGGCAATTTTATGCTATTATCTAAAATACTATTTGTATATAATAATAATAATAAAAATAAAAATTGGTATGTTTATTTAACATTCTTATTTTTATTACTTTATAATTTTATGATCATTTTATATGAAGCAGGAGTTCATAATCCGGATAGTATGTTTTATCTTGGTTGGTAATCTATTATGAAATATTATAGGGAGAATCAGTTACGTGAAAAATTTTGGAATTTTTATGAATGGTCCTATAAAAGAAAAAGCTGGCGGGCCATCAGGATATTTATCAAATTTATTAAGAGGCCTAAATAATAGTGAAGTTAAGGTTTTTTCTTGGGGAAAAGTAAAGACTGACAATAATACTAGTAATAGTAGAATTAATAATATGTTTTTAGAAGAGCTAAAATATCTTTTACATTTTTTAATTGGTAAGAAGAGAAAAGCAATAAAAGTAAATGGAAATTTTCGTACCACAAATGTATTACATGTTCATTCTGTTGAAGACTTATTTTTATTAAAACGACAATTACGATATAAAGGACAGGTTATCTTAACACCACATAGACCAGAACCTTTATCAAATGAAATTATTTCTTCATTACAAATTAAGTATGATACATCATATAATTTTCCAATCTTGAAGCTATTCTTAAGAAAAATTGAAAAATTTGCTTATAAAAATGCTGATGGATTTATATTTCCGAGTGAAGAGGCAGAAGAAATTTATTATGAATTCCCAGGTTATAACAAAAGAAGTAAAAATATCCCTTTTAAATATCTATATAGTGGAGTTGATTACCTAATTCCAACAATCAAAAAAGATGAATATAAAAAGAATGTATTAGGAATAAATTCTAATCAGAAAATCCTAACATATATTGGAAGGCATAATTTTGTGAAAGGATACGATGTATTAATTGAATCCTTTGAAGAAATAAAAAAAATGGGCTTTATGGTAGTATGTGCAGGGAATGATGATGGATTAGTTCATCCCATTGATAATAATTGGATAGAGCTTGGGAGAATTAATGATGTTGAAAATTTAATCAATAGTTCTGATATAGTTCTGTTACCTAATAGAAACACATATTTTGATCTAGTTGCTTTAGAAATTATGGCTCAAGGAAAAATATTAATTGCCTCGAACACTGGTGGGAATAAAACTTTATCTAGGTTATCAGAGGGAGTTACGTTATTTAAAAATGCCAATACAAAAGATATGATTGAAAAAATTAGATTTGTGAATGAATTAACTAAAGGAACAATAAGTGAGTACGAAAAAAGTAATAGGAGGTTCTATGAAAATAATTGTACTTTAGAGAAATTTGGGGAAGGATATATAAAAATTATTAATGAGATTTTAAATGAGATTTAATCAAGGTAAAAAATTTAAATGATTGGAGAATATAAATGTACGATTATTTAGTAGTTGGTTCAGGATTATTTGGCAGTACGTTTGCTTACGAGGCTGCAAAAAGAGGGAAAAGAGTAAAAGTTATTGAAAAAAGATCACATATTGCTGGAAATATATATACCGAAAATGTTGAGGGGATAAATGTCCATAAATATGGAGCACATATCTTTCATACGAATGATACTAATATTTGGGAATATGTAAATCAATTTGCGGAATTTAATAGATATACAAATAGTCCGATTGCTAATTATAAGGGTGAAATATATAATCTGCCATTTAATATGAATACTTTTAATAAGTTGTGGGGAGTTATTACACCTGATCAAGCAAAAGCAAAAATAAAAGAACAAATTAAACGAGCGAATATTCAGAAACCAAACAATTTAGAAGAGCAAGCAATATCATTGGTAGGATCTGATATTTATGGAAAATTAATTAAAGGGTATACAGAAAAGCAATGGGGAAGAAAGGCAACAGAATTACCGGCCTTTATTATAAATAGATTACCAGTGCGTTTTAATTATGATAATAACTATTTTAATGATAAATATCAAGGAATACCAATAGGAGGTTACACACAAATAGTTGAAAAAATGTTATCAAGTAGCTTAATTGATGTTGAATTAAATACAGATTTCTTTGACAAAAAAGATCTGTATTTAGATAATTTTCCTAAAATTGTATATACTGGTATGATTGATCAATTTTTTGAGTATAAATATGGGACTTTAGAGTATAGAAGTTTAACTTTTAATACAAAAATATTAAATCAAAAGAATTTTCAAGGGAACGCCGTTGTAAATTATACAGATTCTAGTACCCCATATACAAGAATCATAGAGCATAAACATTTTGAGTTTGGACAACAGGATAAAACTATTGTAACAGAAGAATATCCAAAAAATTGGACTGAAGGTGATGAACCTTATTATCCTATTAATAATAAAGTAAATAATGAAAAATATAGAGCATATCAAAAATTATCGGAAAGTTTACCAAATGTAATATTTGGTGGTCGCCTAGGAATGTATAAATATTATGATATGCATCAAGTAATAGCGTCATCTTTAGCAATTGTGAAAAATGAATTTGAAAGTGAACAGAGTATAGGAAATTAATAATGAATTTAAAAAAAAATTTCATCTATAACATAACATATCAAGTTGCAACCTTGGTCATACCATTGATTACAATTCCCTATGTTTCTAGAATTTTAGGAAAGAGTGGGATTGGTATAAATGCATATACTAACTCAATAGTGCAATACTTTATTTTAATAGGAACTATAGGAATTAGTTTATATGGAAGTAGAGAAATTGCATATATTCGGGATAATAAAAACCAATTAAGTATAACTTTTTGGGGCATTTTTTCGCTAAAGTTCATTACTTCGATATTTTCGTTAATATTATTCTTTTTTTTTCTTATGTTTGTTGATTCATTTAAAGTAATTTTCTTAATACAATCAATTTTAATCATAGCAGCGGCAATTGATATTTCATGGTTATTTATAGGGTTAGAAGATTTTAAAAAAACGGTAGTTAGAAATTTATTAGTAAAGCTACTTGGAGTTTTATGTGTTTTTATTTTTGTAAAGAACCCAGAAGACTTATGGAAATATGTTTTTATTTTAACGTTTTCTCAATTTTTAGGCAATTTATCTTTATGGTTCTATTTACCTAAAATAGTAAATGTAATTAAAATGAGTTGGAATGAAATAAAAAAACATTTTTTTCCATCAATAGTATTGTTTATTCCTCAGATTGCTATTCAAGTATATGTGATATTGAATAAAACAATGTTAGGTATTTTTTCTAATGTTGATGAAGTAGGTATATTCGAAAATGCAGATAAGATTGTAAAAGTTATTTTGGCTATCGTTACCTCTATGGGAATCGTTATGTTACCTAGAGTATCTAATACATTTGCAAAAGGTGAAATGAATCAAGTTAAGGATTATTTGTATAACTCATTTAATTTTTCTTCATATCTATCATTTCCATTAGCTTTTGGTTTAGCAAGTATCGCTATGAACTTCGCACCATGGTTTTTTGGTGAGGCATTTAAAAATACAGGAATAATAATTACTATTATTAGTCCTATTATCATTTTTATTGCTTGGAGTAATGTAATTGGGCAACAATATTTAATGCCAACAAAGCAAGTCAGAAAATTTACATTATCTGTTTTAATAGGAGCGATTGTTAATTTTGTATTGAATCTATATTTAATTAGATTATATCATGCTGTTGGAGCAGCTATTGCAACTTTAATTGCTGAGATATTAGTTACATTAGTGCAATTCTATTTAGTGCGGAAAGCCTTAGATATAACTAGAATGCTAAAATCAACTTGGAAATATTTTGTTTCTTCTTTATTAATGTATATATCAATTCGACTTTTATCCCCTTTTATTACTAATGAATTTAAATTGTTGTTTCAAATTGTAGTAGGTATTGTAGTGTATTTTAGTTTATTATTTTTATTTAAATCAACTCTAAATAAAATGGTATTTAACAATATTTTAAAATACATTATGCATTATAGAGTGAAGTTTAGAAAACTTTAAAGAAAGTGTGACTATCTGATGATTTCTCCAGTAATTTTATTTGTTTATAATAGACCTGAGCATACTAAACGAACAATTCAAAGTTTAAAATCAAACTCTCTTGCAAATGAGACAGACTTATTTATTTTTTCAGATGCTCCTAAAAATCAAAGGGATGTTGATAAAGTAAAAGAAGTAAGAAAGGTAATTAATTCAATTCGAGGATTTAAAAATATTCATATTATTGAGCAGAGGGAAAACAAAGGGCTGGCAAAATCCGTAATTGATGGTGTTAGCGAAGTAATTGATAGGTATGAAAGAGTAATTGTTCTAGAAGATGATTTAGTATCTTCTCCTATTTTTTTGAATTATATGAATGAGTGTTTAGAGAAGTATGCTTCTGATGAGAATATATGGTCTATATCAGGATATGGACCTAAAATAAATATTGAAAAAGATTATAAAAGTTGTGTCTATTTAGCTCCAAGGGGCTGTTCTTGGGGATGGGCAACATGGAAAAATAGATGGGAATCGATTGATTGGGAAATAAAAGAATATTATAACTTTAAAAAAAATAGGATTCAAAAAAAAGAATTTAATATGGGTGGAAATGATTTAGTTTATATGTTGGAAGATCAAATGAATAATAGGATTGATTCATGGGCCATCAGATGGGTTTATAATCAATTTATTCAAAAAAAACACACGGTTTATCCTTTATATTCATATATTTACAATATTGGAATGGATTTCAGTGGTACACATAGTTCTAGAAGTGATAAATATAAAGTTACTCTTAATGAAAAAATCTGTGATATTAATATAAATGAGGATGATTATCTAAATAAAGATATAATAAAATCTTTTGGATCTTTTTATAATTTATCTTTAATTGGTTTAATCGGTGTTTATAGCAGAAAAATTGGAATCTATAAGTATTTAAGGAAGATACAAAAGAAAATCAAGGTGAAAAATAAATGAAAAAGGTATATTTAATAGGGCAATTTCCTCCTCCAATTCATGGATTATCAAAAGCTTTGGATACTATACTAAAATCTGATTATCTAAATGAAAAATATGAAATTGAAAATCTCGATATTACAAATAATAAGAAAATATTTAGCTATTTAAAATCTATTAACAATAGTTATGCAGATATTTATTATTTTACAATTTCACAGTCCAAAATGGGAAATATCAGAGATATGCTTATCCTAAATAAACTGCTAAAAAAAAACAAGAAAGTTATTATCCATTACCATGGAGGATATTATAAGAGTTTATATAATTCTCTTAATTTTTTTCAAAAAAGATTAAATAAGAAGTTAATTAGCCAAGTGAGTTTAGTGATTGTTTTAAGCGAAGGATTAAAAAGTATATTTAGCAATGTAATAAGTGTAGATAAGATTAGAGTATGTGAAAATTTTATAGAAGATTCAAGTTTGTTAAGTGATAAAAGGTTTACCCAAAAGATAAATAATTATCATAAGAAAAATGATACTTTGAATGTACTATTTCTAAGTAATTTTATAGAGAGTAAAGGATATAAAGATATACTAGAGGCAATTTGTATCTTGAAGAAAACAAATTATAAAATGAAGTTTCATTTTGCAGGCGCCTTTTTTTCTCTAGAGGAAGAAAATAATTTTCACAGTTATATTAAAGAACATGATATAGAAGAATATATTATCTATCATAATATTGTTGAAAAAGAGCAAAAAAGAGATTTATTATATAAATGTGAAATATTTATCTTACCAACGTACTATAAAAAAGAGGGACAGCCTATTTCTATAATTGAAGCGATGGGAAATGGTTTGGCTATAATAACAACTAGACATGCTGGGATACCTGATATCGTATCTGAGAGTAATGGTGCTTTAATATATCCTCAATCTCCTAATGAAATTGTACAATCATTAATAAATTTATCAGATAAAAATAGTTTAATAGATATTGCAAAAAATAATAGAGATTATACTCTAACAAAATTCAAAGAAGTGCATTACATTGAAAGACTAGATAAAATATTTAATGAGGTATTAACAAATGAAAGTGGAATTAAAAAAATATGATCAATCTTGGTATTCAAGAGGTAGATCAAACTTAGTTGTTTTAATATGGTGGATAGTTCAAGGATCGTTATTTCGATTTTCTATACATAATATGTATAGTTGGAGAAATTTTCTTTTAAGATTGTTTGGTGCTAAAATTGGAAAAAATGTTCAAATACGTTCAACTGCTAAATTTACTTATCCATGGAAAGTAATAGTAGGGGATTATACATGGATTGGTGATAATGTAAAGTTGTATAGCCTTGACAATATAGTTATAGGATCAAATTGTATTATTTCTCAAGAATCCTATTTATGTACAGGAAGTCATAATATATCAGACCCTTATTTTGGATTAGTAACAAAGCCAATAATAATAAAGGATGGAGCTTGGGTTGCAAGTGATGTTTTTGTTTATCCAGGTGTAACAATTAATGAACATGCAGTAATAGCTGCAAGAAGTACAGTTACTAAAGACGTACCCGATAATATGGTTTATGCAGGTAATCCTGCGAAATTTTGTAAAAAACGAAATATAGCCGAGAAAATAGGGAATTACTAAAAAATATTTATTAAATAATAGGGTGTAAAATGAAAATATTACTTTATAGTACAAATTATTATCCTGAAATGACCGGAATAGCAAAATATAATACCGAAATGGCTGAATGGCTTGTATCTAAAGGTCATGAGGTTGATGTATACACTGCAATGCCTTCTTATCCTGAATGGGAAATATATGATGAATATAAAGGGAAGAAATATGTAAAAGAAACAATTAATGGAGTTAATATATATCGGACATTTCTATATGTTCCTAATAAAAAAAATACTTCAGCACTAAAAAGAATATTAATGCAAATTACATTTACATTTAACTCCTTAAGATATTGGTTTCCAATTTATTTTAAGAAAAAACAATTTGATATAATAATAGTCCTTTGTCCACCGTTAATACCCCTAATTAATGCTATTATATTTAAAACTATAAAAAAAATACCTATTTTATTACATGTACAGGATTTAGAATTTGATGCTGCAATAAGACTAGGTATTATTAAGCAAAAATTTATAAATAGTTTAATTAATAAGGTAGAAGTATACTTTTTAAATAAAGTTAACATAATATCGTCCATAACAAATTCAATGATTTTAAGAATTAAAGAAAAAAAAATAAAGACTAATAAATTTATTTTATTTCCAAATTGGTCGGATATCCAATTTATAGCTCCACTCTCAAAAATAAATAATTTCAGAGAGGAGATTGGTATTAGTAAGTACGATAAAATTATTATGTACTCTGGGAATATGGGGAAAAAGCAAGGGTTGGACATTGTGCTAGATGTAGCAAGCGACTTTAAAAAAAATGAAATTAGTAATATTAAATTTGTATTTATTGGTGACGGAGTAGCAAAAGAAGAATTAGTACGTAAAAAAGAAAGTAATAGCTTAGATAATGTATTGTTTTTCCCTGTCCAATCCTTAGAAAAACTACCTGAACTATTGGCAGTTGCACATGTTCATTTAGTTATTCAGAAAAAGGAGGCTGCTGATTTAGTAATGCCATCAAAATTGACGAATATTTTATCAGCTGGAAGAACTGTTATTGCTACGGCTGATAAAGGGACAGCTTTGTATGAGGTTGTAAATAGTTCTGAATCGGGTTTTGTAATTGAACCAGAGCGTTCTGATTTGTTATATGAGGCAATCTCAAATTTAGTAAATCAAGAAAATTTGGATGTTTACGAAAAGAATGCTAGAAAGTATGCAGAGGAATCATTTGATAAGAATAAAATATTATCTAGGTTTGAAAAGGATTTGGATAAACTCCTTAGTGAAGGTAAACTATAACTTTGACAGAAAATATCTTATTATTAACTAAGTCTTTAATCAATTATAAAAATTTTTAAGGATAAGGTAATGATAAAAAAGCTTGGAATCAAAGAAAACAGAGAATTGTTTGGTTAATCTATTTATTCATGAGGAAAAGATATTCTACTTTGAATTATAATGTGAAAATAGAAAAATATACACAATTCAAAACTAGTTCGCTAAAACTAAGCAAAGAGTCTTGTCTAGTGAAGAGGGAACAGCTTGAATTATTTCTAATTAGTTATTAAGTTAATTATTATTTTTATAAAGGTAGTAAAAAGGAGGGTTAAATTTGAAACTTATCTTACTTTCTGGAGGTTCGGGAAAGAGATTATGGCCTTTATCAAATGATACACGATCAAAACAATTTTTAAAAGTCTTAGATAGTAACGTGGACTATAAAGTATCTATGGTTCAGAGAGTTTGGGGTCAATTAGAGAAAACTGGCCTTGCTAATGATGCAACTATAGCAACATCAAAAATTCAACGTGAAATAATCCAAAGTCAGTTAGGTTTAGATGTACCAATAATAACAGAACCAGATAGACGTGATACTTTTCCTGCAATAGCTCTAGCTGTAACCTATCTGTATACAGTTGAAAAAATATCAGAGGATGAAGTTATAATAGTTCTACCTGTTGATCCCTTTGTTGAAATTGACTTTTTTCATCGAGTAAAAGATTTAGAAAAAGCTATTATAGAGTCAAGTGCTGATTTAGCATTAATAGGTGTAAAACCGACATATCCATCTTCAAAATATGGTTACATTGTTTCTAATGAAGCTTTGGATAATTATTTGAAAGTTAGTCATTTTGAAGAAAAGCCAACAGAAGAAAAAGCAAAAAAATTAATAGAAAAAAATGCCTTATGGAATTGTGGTGTTTTTGCATTTAAATTGGGTTACTTGTTAGAGATACTTAGAGAAAAAAAACTTAATCTTGATTATAATGAGATGAACAACCAGTATAATAGTTTACCTAAAATTAGTTTTGATTATGAAGTAGTTGAAAAATCCAGCAATATAATTACTTTGCCATATAATGGTTACTGGAAGGATCTTGGGACTTGGAATACATTGACAGAAGAGATGATAACTAATCAAGTTGGTAAAGGTATTATAAGTGAGGATTCGATAAATACACATTTAATTAATGAGTTGGATATTCCTATTACAGTACTTGGAGTAAAAGATGTGATTGTTGCAGCAAGTCCAGATGGGATCTTAGTTAGTGATAAAGCATCAAGCCCCAAAATAAAAGATTTTATTAAGGACTTTGACCAACCACCTATGTATGAAGAACGTATTTGGGGATGGTCACGAACTCTAGATTATTCTAAATACAGCAATGGGGAAGAAATGGTTACTAAACGTATTTGTATCCACCAGGAGAAAAACTCTACTTATCATTTTCATAACCTTAGAGATGAGGTATGGACAATAGTGAAAGGTGAGGGAGAATTAATACTTGATACTACTATTACTCGTGTAAAAGCAGGTGACGTTATACACATTCCTGCTGGTAAAAAGCATGGAGTTCGTGCTTTTTCTGAATTAGAGTTTATTGAGGTTCAAACAGGTTCTGGAATAAGCGGGGAAGATGTACATCGAATAGCATATGAGTGGGAGGATATTCTTACTTATCATAAAGATTCAAAGTCAAGTGTTATTTTATAAAAATAAAATATAAAATAATTTATTAATATACCGGGGAAGAAGGGCTAAAGCTAATGAAAATCACAGTAGCAGGGACAGGGTATGTGGGCTTATCAAACGCTATTCTTTTAGCTCAACATAATGAAGTTATTGCCCTTGACATTATTCAAGAAAAGGTAGATTTAATCAATAATAAAAAATCTCCTATCATTGATAATGAAATCGAGGAATATCTAGCGAGAATGGAATTAAATTTAGAGGCAACAACAGATAATCTTTCTGCATTTAAAGATGCTGAATATGTAATTATATCCACTCCAACAAATTATGATCCAGAAAAAAACTATTTTAATACTAGAACCGTTGAGACTGTAATTTCTAATGTTCTTTCTATTAATCCCAATGCTATTATGGTAATAAAATCAACTGTTCCTGTTGGCTATACAGAGAAAATAAGAGAAAAGTTTGAAACGAATAATATTATCTTCTCGCCTGAATTTTTAAGAGAAGGTAAGGCACTTTATGATAATTTATATCCTTCACGAATCGTATTGGGAGAACAATCAGAAAGAGCAAAGGTATTTGCGGATTTATTAGTTCAAGGTGCAATCAAAGAAGATATCGATGTCTTATTTACAAATTCTACAGAGGCAGAAGCTATTAAACTTTTTGCTAATACATATTTAGCAATGAGAGTAGCCTTCTTTAATGAACTTGATTCCTATGCAGAAGTAAGGGGATTAGATGCCAAGCAAATTATTGATGGAGTGGGCTTAGATCCAAGAATTGGAACCCATTATAATAACCCATCGTTTGGTTATGGCGGTTATTGTTTACCAAAAGATACAAAGCAATTATTAGCTAACTATGAGGATGTTCCAAATAATATCATGTCTGCAATTGTTGACGCCAATAGAACTAGAAAAGATCATGTAGCAGAAATGATTATTAAACAGAATCCAAAAGTTGTTGGTATTTATCGCTTAACCATGAAAATGGACTCTGATAACTTCAGACAATCAGCTATACAAGGTGTTATGAAACGTATTAAAGCAAAAGGTATTGAAGTTGTTGTTTATGAACCAGCATTACAGGAAGAAACTTTCTTTAATTCTAGAGTGATTAATGATTTTAATCAATTTAAAGAAATTTCTGATGTGATAGTTGCTAATCGATTATCTAGTGATTTAGAAGATGTTAAAGAGAAAGTTTATACTAGAGATTTGTTTAGTAGAGATTGATTGATATAGTACTTGCATAGTATTTTAATGTTTATTGATACCCTCATCTAAAATTAGATGAGGGTATTGTATTTTATTAATGGTAACGAAAATCCTTGGCTATGCTGTGGGGTTCCAGAGAGCTTATTGTATTTGGCAAGCAAAAAATGTTTAAAACGGCAATTAAAAATGTTACCACTTGCCAACGGAATTTAACTCTGTATGATTGATTCTTTATAGCGATGTAAGCGTCAAATAGGCCCCACCTATTAATTAGATGGGACCTAAGTTATTATTTAGATAACTTTTTAAAAGAGATACAAGAAACTGGTAAAGTTGTTGACCAAGGAAGCATTCGGTCTAAGGCATCCATATCTGTCAAATTCATATTGGGAAGCTGCTCAAATAGATAGCGAAGATAGTAATATGGATTTAATCCATTTGCGATTGCTGTCTCCACCATACTGTATATGATGGCACTGGCTCTAGCACCTTGCGGTGTATTGCTGAACAGCCATGCCTTTCTTCCGATCACTACTGACTTGATCGACCGTTCACTTCGATTATAACTCTAGGTCACAGGGACGCCCCGAAATTTGTCGAAGATTGATAGAGAATTAGATTGTGTGAATGATAAGCTGAAATAGTAATGATTATTGCAGATGAAATGAAACTCTTGGTCACAGTGACGGCCCGAAACTTGTCGAAGATTGATAGAGAGTTAGAACTCTTGGTCACAGTGACGCCCCGAAATTTGTCGAATATTGATAGAAAATTAGATTGTGTGAGTGATAAACGGTGTTTGTCAACATAGTTGTCGCATTTAGTTACTTTAGTGTTGTGTTCAGTCAAGGCTACCGCGCTACGCTTGCTGGCCTGATGATTTGAATGGAAAGGAAATCCATTCTTTCCATTCAAATCATCAGGGAATAAAGTGTATTAAGGCGGACTCAACGTTTCCTTTTTCCCTCATCACGCATTGGATTAAGGTAAGCGTCAAACTAGAATTCATGGTCACAGTGACGCCTCGAATAATCTTGTTTCACAGGGGTGTTTCACGGGAAGCTTTGTGGTATTGCTGATGGAATTTGTTAAAGAATACTTGGTCACAGTGACACCCCGAAAAATCTTGTTTCACACGAATGTTTCACAGGAGGCTTTGTGCGTGATTGCTGTTGGAATTTATTAAAGAAGAAGTACAGCAAGTGTATTGTTGTCTTCTTCTTTTTATTTTCATTTTGGCAGGAAATTTGATTATTTTGTAGAATATTGGAGTGGTAGATTGTTTCTTTGCCTCTGTTAGTTGTTCTTGTTCAAAAAGATTTCCTTCTATGTTTACCTCGATGTGACTACCCGAGTTTTGTCGAATCCAAAATCATTGAACTCTTGGTCACAGTGACGGCCCGAAATTTGTCGAAGATTGATAGAGAGTTAGATTGTGTGAATGTGATAAACTGAAATAGCAACTGAAT
>NZ_JBQHVO010000042.1:0-48527 GCF_052064465.1 Niallia sp. HCP3S3_B10
AAAATCATAATAGACTAACTGGTGGTTATTTTGATAAAAAAGTGTTCAATTCTATCTGGCGGAAACTGTTGATTTTAGTTTAGCAGTTACAAGGAGTGATAAAAATGGAATGGTTATCTATTTTGCTAGTACTTGTATGCCCAATTATGATGTTATTTATGATGAAAAGTCATGGAGGACATAGTCATAATAGGAATAATAATAAATTAGATGAAAGAGTCATTAAATTAGAAAATGAAAATAGGGAATTGCATAGAAAACTAAATGAACTTTCGCCTAAATGATGATATTTGTAATATAACAAAAGAACACCTTAAGTTTTGACTCCACTTAAGGTGTTCTTTTTTGTTTTTCTCAATTATTAAGAAAAAATTGAAGGATAAAAATTCATTGTATTACATTTCAATCTCTATAAAAACTCCATTTTTATCATCTGTAATACCCATAATAAGTGGTGTTTCACTTGTTATTCCAAGTATATTTCTTATTTCCTTAGGTATAGAAATACGATTTCCACTTAAATAACATTGATTTAAATCTTTATTATCATGGTTTGCTTTTATTATGATGGATTTGTCTAGTATATATATAAATAAAAGGTCTCCGGCATTAAAGTTCAACTGTTGCTGTAATTTTTTAGGAACAGCAATTTGTCCATTATTATAAATTCTCCTTTTATACACAGTCATTTCCACACCTTTTTAATTTCTCTTGAATAATATTTTTTTCTATTATAGAAGTCATTATTGAAGAAATTGTGCAGATTTAAGATGACCTTCTTTCTCCATACTTTTTTGATGATTTGATTATAAACTTAAACTACTAAGGTATTAAGTTATTATTATTAAGTTGTTAGGAGAATAGTGATGAAACTTCAGTTTATTATCTTAATTATGATAAGTTTGTTGATTACAAGTGTTTTAATAATATTACTTGTAAAAAGAACTAATATAGTTATAATTTCTCTTACTACTTTGTATTTAATTATATTAGTTTCTTTATTTAGTATTGATAATGGCAAACTAAAGAGGATTTTACGTAAGGATGTAATTGTAGATATACCACTACCGGAATTTATGATGAAAAAGGGAGAAGAAGAGCCTAAAGAAGTTAAGGACATAATTAAGGAAGTAAATCAACCATCTAAAAAAGCTGATACAATTAAGAAGGAAATTTTACTAGATGCACCTATAATTAAGCAGTTTCCTGAGTTACCTAGGGGCTGTGAAGTGACTAGCTTAGCAATGTTCTTACAATATTATCAAGTTAAAACAGATAAAATGGAACTTGCTAAAAAAATAGAAAGAGATAAGACCCCATTATCAACTAAAAATGGAAAGATACATTGGGGAGATCCCAATGATGGATATATTGGAGATATGTATTCTTATAGTAAACCAGGCTATGGAGTTTATCACAGGCCTATAATAGAGTTGGCGGAAGAGTATTTACCAAACAAAATAGATAATCTAACAGGAAAACAGTTTGAGGAACTAAAATTATATCTTTCAAAGGACAGGCCGGTTTGGATAATAACGAATACAACCTATCAAAAATTACCTAACTCCTCCTTTGAAGAATGGGAGACACCAAATGGAAAAGTTAAAATAACGTATAAAGAACATTCGGTGTTAATTACAGGATATGATGAATCTTTTGTATATTTTAATGATCCCATTAGTGGTGAAAAAAACAAAAAAGAACCATTAGGTCCTTTTATAGATGCGTGGAAACAAATGGGGAGTCAAGCTCTTTCCTTAAAGTATGATTAAGAATAATAGATTCTTGATTTATTAATAGTGTAAAAGTTCAAGTGGAAACATGTGCCACATTTAAGAAATCTTAATAATATCGTCTTAAAGTGAATGGGAAAATATTGGAGGTAGTAAATAGATAGTTTCGTTGATAATATGATTCCTGTGGACATTAATACTAGGAGGTTTATATGAAATCGAATAAATTTTTATATTCTGTGTTTCTAGTAATATTATTGTCATCCTTTTTTGGAGTAAATACAGAAGCATCGTCTCTTTATACAGTAAAATCTGGAGACACTCTATGGAAAATAAGTCAGCAAAGTGGAGTTCCTATAGGTTCTATACAAATAGCAAATAATTTAAAAGATAATAAATTAAATGTAGGGCAACGATTAAGTTTACCAGAACCAATTACCGCAAGTGAAAGAACTTTATTAGCTCAATTGATTTTTGCCGAAGCACAAGGAGAACCTTATGCTGGAAAAGTTGCAGTAGCGACTGTAGTTTTAAATCGTGTAGATAGTGACCTTTTCCCAAAAACAATAAGAGAAGTAATTTATGAACGTTCAAATGGCTATTATGCTTTTTCTCCAGTTCAAAATGGAAAAATAAATAATAATCCAACCACTATAGATTATAGAGCAGTAGATGAGGCAGTAGCATATAGAGGAAAAGGGAGTGGATCCCTGTATTTTTACAATCCCCAAACAGCAAAAAGTGAGTGGATTCTAACAAAAGAAGTTACCGTAAGAATTGGTAATCACACGTTTGCAAAGTAATTAAAAATAAGTGTGCTTGAAACACAAAGGGAAACCCTTTAAATGCACATAAAATTCACAAATGCTTAGTAGATTGTCTTTTAAGTGGTGATATTGAAAGGATTTTTTAAGCATTAAATAACAGGAGCTTTTTAGATGTGATTTTATTTGAAAGAGAACTAAGATGATTTTAATGATTCTTAAATGGAAAAGAAAGGTATGCATAATTTAGGAGAATGTTATTTTAACCGAATATTTTATGACTAAATGGGGAGATTAAGATAGAATCTTAATCTTGAAAGCAGGGGATTATCCATGGAGAAAATATTATTGCGCATGTTAACAGCTGGTTGTGTGGCAACTGTTCCATTTTTGTTTAGAGGCAAGAGAAGAGAGAATTTCTTAATATTTTTCGCGAAAGGTGTTCTTGCAACTTTAATAGATGCTTATGTTGTAGGGACAAATAAAATTGCCTATCCAGTACGTCCTTTTCCGAAGATCTTTAAAACAAATATCATTTATGATGTATTGTTTTTTCCCTTATTAAGTGTACTTTGGGTAAAAATGACGGAGCGGGACCGCTTAGGAATGAAACTATTGAAAAGTCTTGTGTTTAGCGTTCCGATGAGCTTTGGCCAATGGTTCTTTGAGAAAAACAGCAAATTATTCAAATGGAAGAAATGGTCACCACTACATACTTTTGCAAGTGTGAATTTCACTTTATTTACAATCAGAGGATTCTTTGGGTTAATAAGATACTTAGATAAAAAGGAAACGTGGAGATAGAAGGTACAGGGAGAGTAAGGGTTGGTAAATAGAAGAACATGTTAGGGAGTTTACAATAGGATTGTTTTTCTGCCCTATTGACGAAAATTCTATTAGATGCTAGAATTATTTCGAATTAAAGATATCTTAATTAAAAATAATTTTTATATAAATATCTCAATTTCGAGATAATTTTTAGGAGGAAAAGGCGAATGAATGAACTAAAAGGACTTCATCATATTACAGCAATCACAAGTAGTGCAGAAAAAATCTATGAATTTTTCACATACGTTTTAGGACTTCGATTAGTAAAGAAAACGGTCAATCAAGATGATATTCAAACCTATCACTTATACTTTACAGATGATGTGGGAAGCCCTGGTACAGATATGACATTTTTTGATTTCCCTGGGATACCAAAAGGGGTGCATGGTACAAATGAAATCTCGAAAACATCATTCCGCGTGCCGACTGATGCTGCTCTTGAATATTGGGTCAAACGCTTTGATAAGTATGAAGTGAAGCATAAAGGAATTCAAGAACAGTTTGGCAAAAAGACATTGTCTTTCGTAGATTTTGATGATCAGCAATATCAACTGATTTCCGATGAACAGAATGAAGGGGTTGCAGCAGGTACGCCATGGCAAAATGGCCCAGTTCCATTGGAATTTGCAATCACTGGGCTAGGACCAATATTTGTACGAACTGCTTATCTTGACTATGTAAAGGAAGTATTAGAAAAGGTATTCTTGATGAATGAGGTTGCACAAGAAGGGGACTTCCATCTATTTGAAATGGGAGAAGGGGGAAATGGTGCACAAGTCATTGTGGAATTCAATACGATTCTTCCACAGGCACGACAAGGATTTGGAACAGTTCACCATGCGGCTTTCCGCGTGGAAGATCGTGCAGAATTAGATCAATGGCAAGAGCGTTTGAGCAGTTTTAAATTACCGAATTCTGGATTTGTAGAACGTTATTATTTCGGTTCTCTATACTCTAATGTTGCACCGCAAATCCTATTTGAATTAGCAACAGATGGCCCCGGCTTCATGGGGGATGAGCCTTACGAAACGCTTGGCGAAAAATTATCCTTACCACCATTCCTTGAATCTAATAGAGAAAAGATCGAACAGCTCGTTCGACCTATTGATACGGTTCGTAGTAACGTAGAAATAAAAAAAGAATACTTGTAAGAGGGATAAGGGGATGATTCTTGTGTTGTTTATACACACGAGAATCGTCCCTCTTTTTTTAGAACATTCCATTCTTATTCGGTGAATCCTTTGGGATAGGCTGGCCAATATCCCACAATTCAACAATCTGGTCGTTTTGGAAGCGAAAGATATGCACCACTGCTCCTCCTAAATCCTCTGGATGTTGCTTTATATGGGAATACACCACTACTTTATCATCCTCTTCGATAACTAGCTTGCTCTCTACTTTCTTATTAGGACTTTGCTTGGCATTTTCCTCCATGGCGATCATTAATGAATCTGCATCGCCATTAAAGAAGGGATTATGATGGCGAAAGTCAGGACCTATGTAGCTATGAAACGCTTCGCGAACTTTTCCTGTTGCTACAAGCATTAAAAAGGAAATGGCTATATCCTTTTGAGATGGAGTCGATGTTTGCTGCTTGTTCATCCAATAACATCCTTTCCTTATGAATGCTTAGAAGTTTAAGGCATGTATATGGTTATGTCAATTAAGTAAATTTTAAAGGTATGGAACATTTCTAGGCTGATAGGAAATCGTTTCAGCCGAAAATAGTTCAATGAGTAAATGATTACCTAGCATTTTAGCGCGGATTAGTATGGGTCTTTCATAGTTATTTTCAAAAACAAAATCTGGTCCATCCCAACTAACCGTTGCATCTCGTTTAGGAGGGACGTATGGAATACTTCTACTGTGTGAATAGCGTTGAATAATCTTTAATCCAGCATTGTCAACCGCATTAAATAGAGTAGAGGATACTTGGCAAATCCCACCACCAATATCTTCCGAAAACTTTCCATTTATGATGACAGGAGCTTGTAAATATCCCTTTTCTACCGTTCTTTTTCCAACAATCTGATTAAAAGAAAATTTTTCGTTTGGAAAAATAACGCTATTATTAATTGCCTCTGTAGCTAGCGAAATATTCATGCTTCGTTCTTTGTTATTACTGTTAAAGGAGGTTATATATCTGCCGATTTTTTTTCTTCGAATACTATCTAGAAGCTCACTATCTACTTTAGGATAAATTACTTGAAGGGGAAGTTCTTGTTTACTGGAAGTATCATTAAAATAATGCGCATACATTTGTCTGATAAATTTCTCCCGATGCAAGCGATAGCCAACTTGCTCAGGAACGATACTCCCATACTGATTAACAATGGCATCCTTTGGCGCAATGTAAACCTCGTTATCTAATTCATCCATAACTTTAGTGAATTCTTCTGTGTCTATCACAGGTAAACTAGGAGATTTCCACAAAAAGTCTTGTTCCTTAACCTGTTGTTGGGAAGGATGACTTTTGATTATACTAAAATAAGTACTAGGTATAAGCACGGCATGAAAGAATAGAATGAGTCCAAGTAATAGATGGGAATTCATAGATGACAAACCTCCGTTATAATCTTTGTTATTCTTAATATGTGTCCGTTCCTCCATTTAATGTATTTATTTGTAAAATCATTAGAAGAAATTAGGGAAGTACTATTTCCTGCGTCTCATGTATAAATAAATAGAATATTTACAATAATGGGAAGGAGTTCGCGGCTTTTAATAGAAGTAAATCAGAAGATTCATTAAAATAGGAGGTCCGAATAAATGGGGAGACCAATTCATTTCGAAATTCACGTAGATAACATGGAACGCGCTAAAAAGTTCTATGGAGAAGTTTTTGATTGGAAATTTGAAGATTGGAGTGATTATGCTGGTATGCCTTATTTTGGGGCAGTAACCGGCGATGAAAGCGAGATGGGAATTAATGGTGCTTTAATAAAACGCTCCGTTCCTCTCACAGATAAAAATCAAGCTGTAAATGGGTATGCTTGTACAATGGGGGTGGAAGACTATGATTCCACAGAAACAAAAATTCTTGAAAATGGAGGAACCATCGCGCTTCCTAAGCATGCACTTCCTGGTATGGCATGGCAAGGTTACTATACAGATACGGAAGGAAATATATTTGGCATTCATCAACCAGATGAAAATGCCAAATAATTGACCAATAGGGACGGTACTTGGAGGACAAGTCACTACCAGCACCGTCCCTATGTTTTCTTTAATTTTCTTTTTTCATAATCGAATAGGCTCCACCAAACATGGCCATTAATAGACCTGCTATCGGAAATATAATCCAATTTATATGCCAATTTTCGTACACAAATCCAGTGAATAAGAAAATGGCGGTGGCAAGTGGCCAGATGATTGCTGCGAAGGCACCGATTACTTTATCTTCCTGCTTCTTTTCAATGGAAAACGATTCTTCCCTTAATAGTTTTGCGTAGGCGTCCTTTTTGGCGCCACTTATAATAAAGAGGTAAGTAGCTATTGCGATAAGAAATAGTAGAACACAAACACCATAGGTTGTTGCTGATTCATTTATGGCAATCGTCACTAATAAAACGACGGGTGATAAAATACAAAGGGAAACACCAATGATTATTGAACGAAAAAAGATTGGTTGATAGGCTTCTTTTTGCATCTCAATTTTTTTAACCAAATGAAGAGGAAGGGAGAAGGTTCCCTTTTTTTCGATGAATTTGAACTTCTCTAATAGTTGACCACTATAAATGAATAAACTCACGGCAATTGCAACAAATAGAAGTAATTGCGCTACACCGATTAACGCTGCTGTGTTTTCTGTAACACCATTTAGAAAACCATTGTCATATAACTCTGTAAAGAGAACTAGTAGGGCAGAACCAAGTATGCAAAGGAAAACACCAATCCCAATCAAGTTCATCGCTTTTGCTGTTTGCTGAAAAAAATGATTCACTTCGTCTTCTGAGAGTTGTCGTTCTTGTGACTTTGCTTCGTTTAATGAAATGCCTAATTCGTTTAGTAGTTCATCAATATTTCCAAATTCTGATATTACAATTCCAATTGCTTCATTTTCTGTTTTACCTGCTTCTTTTAATTCATAGTATTTTTCCTCCATGTTTGAAAGCATTTCTTGTTTCAGCTTTTCCATTTCGGAAGTTTTCGGCAAGTTAGCAAAGACATTGTCTAAATAATTAATGATGCTATTCATTATATCCCTCCTTAATAAATAGGTTAATTACTTCCTGTGTAACGGCCCATTCTTGGCATTTTTCCTGATAATACTTTCTTCCTTCTGCAGTAATGGTGTAGTAAGTCCTTCTTTTTCCATATTCGCCTTCTTTGTAATAGGAGTTAATATAGTTATTCTTAATCAATCTGCTAAAGGCTGAGTATAGAGTTGTTTCTTTAATAATGTATTTTTCATTTGTTCGTGTTCGTATATCTTTGGAGATCTCATAACCATAAGAATCCTTTTCCAATAGGAAAAAAAGAATAATGGTGTCATTATATCCTCGTATGACATCACTGCTTATCACAAAATCCCTCCTTTCTAATACTTCACTTATCATACTATGTCTGTCGTAGTAATTTTACTTTACCATATATACTACGACAGGTGAAGTAAAATGTTAAAAAATTTTAGTTCAGCAACTGAATCTTTTTGGAGGGAAGAGGATTATTTGTTCTAGCACTAGTTGTTTTACGATTTTTTTCCAATAGAAAAGCACCTTCGTTAACCGAAGATGCCTATAATTGCACTTACCGTTGTAACCAAGATGTCTGGAAATTTATCCTTTTACACATACTTAACAAAAATTCATGTTTATTAATAGTGGCTTAAATATTCCTTAAAACAAGAACTCAATGATTCTAGTGAGTAGGAAACAGCTTGTTATTACCAACTACTTCTCCACTAATATTTATGATAAAACCCCAAAAGTAGAGTTCTTAGGTTATAGGGTAATAGGTAGATGCATAAGTCTTGTAAGATAGTCTGATGCAATCGGTAATTTATGCAGTTCCTTTATTCAACAATTACCTTCGACCAACGTTAAATTATTATGAGGCACAGGATCAAGCTTTTATCAAAGCAATCACTTATAATCAGCCTGAGTTAATCCTTTCATCCTATGAAAATGGTATTCAAACACTGGCTACTACGCTCGCGGCAAATAAATCGCAGGACACTGGGTTACCGATAGATTTAAGGGAATATTATGCTTCCATGTAATCATTATTTGATTCATAGAATATAAATGTTGTATTACTTGCAAAAAAGAGCAGATACTGATGCTATACCTCTGCTTAAAAAACATCTAGATTAGCGGTGATTGCAAGGAAGCGAACTCTTAGAAGTAAAGAAAAAATCCCGTTTTAGGATGTTATTAGGAGGAATAGTATGGCTGAATTAAACTTAAAGCATATTTACAAAATATACGATAAAGATTTGGCAGCAGTGAAAGATTTTAATTTACATATTAAAGATAAAGAATTTATCGTATTTGTAGGACCTTCTGGATGTGGTAAATCGACGACATTGAGAATGGTGGCAGGGCTAGAGGAAATCTCGAAGGGTGAATTTTATATTGATGATGAATTAGTAAATGATATTGCCCCTAAAGATCGAGATATCGCCATGGTTTTCCAAAATTATGCCTTATATCCTCATATGAATGTCTTTGATAATATGGCATTTGGACTGAAGCTTCGCAAATTTCCTAAAGAGGAGATAAAGCGACGCGTGGAGGAAGCCGCTAAGATGCTTGGATTAGAACCATATTTAAAAAGAAAGCCAAAAGCTCTCTCTGGAGGGCAGCGGCAGCGTGTTGCTTTAGGGCGGGCGATTGTCAGAGATGCCAAGGTATTTTTAATGGATGAACCACTTTCCAATCTAGACGCAAAACTCCGTGTGCAAATGCGTGCAGAAATATCAAAGCTCCATCAAAGACTGCAGACGACAACGATTTATGTAACACATGACCAAACAGAAGCGATGACGATGGCGACTCGATTAGTTGTAATGAAAGATGGCGTGATTCAACAAGTAGGGACACCAAAAGAGGTTTATGATGATCCAGTTAATGTTTTTGTTGCAGGATTTATTGGATCACCTGCAATGAATTTCTTTACAGGTAGAATCGAAGGAAATTCCTTTCTCACAGAGGGAGAGATCATTCATTTGCCAGAGGAAAAGGTAGAAAAATTAAAGGGAATAAATAAATCTGGACAGGATATTATTCTTGGTATCAGACCAGAGAATATTTATGTAAAACAAAATGATCATCAATCCTATGCACAAGTAAATGCAAAGGTTGATGTGGTGGAACTAATGGGAGCAGAAACCCTCCTTTATTCTTCCATCGGCAAAGACAATTCCTATGTAGCAAAAGTAGACGGCAGTACCAACGTAAAACCAGGAGAAACCATTCCATTTTACTTGGACATGGATAAATGCCATTTTTTCCATAAAGAAACAGATGAAAAAATATAGGGAATCGTGAGAAGGGCATTGTTTTCTTGCTTCCCTGGAATATTTGCAATAAGAAGGCATCTATACCATTAAAGGGATAGATGCCTTTATGAAGTAGGGAGGTTAGAAGTTAGAACCGTTCCTCTGCTTCCCTAACTATCATTTCGCAAATCTCATGTGTTTTTAATGAGTCGTCCATTGATGGTTCTGGGACTTTATTGTTTTGAATGCAATCAATAAAATGGTCAATGATCTGATAGAATCCGCGTTTATATAGTGTTGGTTCCCAGTCTCCAAATTTAGAAATGTGGATTTCTTTGTTATGGAAGTGGGTTGTTTCCACAAGGCTGTTTACGACATACTTATCTTTGCCTGTGGAATATTCAATGATTTCTTCGGTTACGCCACCATTTCGGTTCATTATTCCAATTGCAATACAGCCCTCCCCAATCATTTGGATAACTAAGCTATTAAGTGTTTTGCCTTCTTTCAGGCATTCAACCTTTACATCTTTTACTTCCGTATTCATTAAAAATCTAAGCGTATCTACTACATGAATAAAATCTTCGACAACAAATCTTCTTATATAGTCTGGCATAGCGTAGCGATTCTTTTGCATAAGAATGAGATTTGCCTTCCCATTTTCTTTTAATTCCTTCACTTTGGGGATAAATCTTCTGTTGAATCCAACCATCGCTATTTTGCCCGTTTGTTTTGCTAGATTGACAATTTTTTCTGTTTCCTCATAATCCATTGAAATGGGTTTATCAATATATACATGGATACCATGCGCCAATAATTCTTTCGCTATCTCAAAATGTGCTTCAGTAGCGGTGCTAACAAAAGCCGCTTCAATATTTTTGCTAATGAGTTGCTCTACTGTTTGAACCTTTTCTTCTATTCTATATTTCTTTGATAGCTTGTTTAGTGTCTCCTCATTTCTTGTACAAAGAACGAGCTCTATCCCTACTTTTTCAGATAGCACAGGTAAATACGCTTTCTTCGCAATATCTCCTAATCCAATAAGACCGATCTTCAATGTATTCACCTCTTTCATTATGTATGTAACTTATTTATTAGTATAGTATAAAGAATGTTTTGCAACCAAGGATAGGAAAGCAGAGATATTTGATGCATACTCTTTTTCGGAGGTAGTTAATGATGTTAATAAAGTAAGTAAAATCCCCGCAAATTCCAGTAAATAGTAAAAATAATCAAAAAGACTTATTTTTTTTTACTAAAAAAGGGTTATAATAATATGAATATTTATAACATTTAAAAATAAGTTAGACGAATGGAAGACGCATTTTCAGATATAATTATATTATTCATGAACCTATCATTTTTATTATCTGAAAATTGGAAAGTGAGCAGAAGAAATGGAATTCTTTTTGGATTTATTCGTGATATTGCTTATTGCTATACCAATTTACCTTTTAATAAGGATTATGTTTATTTCCTTGTATAAAAAACTTTCATGGATGGAAAAATTACATGGGAAAATAAATGATTCAGGGAAGGAAAAAGCAATATTTTCTATTGTTTTCTTCTTATGTGGAATAATAAGCTTTTTATTATCTGAAATTTACACTTTCAGTAATTTACAATTGGGAGTTGTTCTAGGGTTATTTCTTGGATTATCAAATCTTTTTGATTCTAAAATGTTAAAGGGGTAAGCCAGTAAATGATAAAGAGACATACTTATGAGGAAACTATATATTTTTAAAATTCATATATGAAAGAAGTATGACATATTTAAAAGGATGATGAGTGGAAAGCTTTTATATTCACACAGACACGATAAAGGAGATGGGTAACTCATAGATAAATGTGAAAACATGTCGAGTTCTGCTGACTATGTGTGGGATAAAACAGTTGAATATTCTTCAAGGTGGAATATCCTAATTGTTATTTTGATGATGACAATGATTATCATTGGGTCGATAGGCTACTTTTTAATGCTCCAATCTGTTTTTGGGAAGGTGGATTTTTCCATTTTTACTTTTCTTGGAAAATGTTTGATTATTTATATCTTTTCTGTTTTACTTCATGAAATGGGACATCTTTTAATGGCACGTCAATTGGCATATCCATTTAGAATTTTTAAAGCAGGTTGTATGGAAGCTTATAATAATACTTTTCGAAATTTTAGATTGCGACCATTTCAACTGCTTTCCGGCGGATTTGTTATGCTGAACTTTAATGAAGTAATCACTTCTAGAGAAAAGCTTAACCGCTTCTTCGAAAAAGATTTTTTCTATATATCATTCGGTGGAATATTTGCTAATTTATTTTCTGTTTTAATAGGAATATTATTATTGTTTCACCCTATTACAGTTGAAATTGGCTATCTTTTCTTTTTCTATAACTTCCTGATTCTTTTAGCACAATTTATCCATCCTAGTGATTTTACGAAATTTCGGTTTATCCAAAAGAATCCAATGCAAGCAGCAGGCGTATTTTCAGAGGAGTTGGTTGTTAATAAGAGAGTAAATTCTTTTCTGGAAAATCTTTTTCATTCCTATATAGGAGATACTTTATCGAATAAAGCAATTGATTCGCATACGCTCGCAATAATTCAAAGAGTAATAGAATATAATGGGAAAAATAAACAAGTGAATTCAAAGGAAATCCAACAATTTATCCCTTGGTTTATTGCGAATTTTGATTCTATCAGTACCATGCAACTACGTAATAGAATTCCTGCTGAGCGCTTATTATATACAATAATAGAGTGCAATTTAGTAAAACATACAGAATTAAAAAACTACAAAATATCCAGATATGCGAATAAACATCCACTTCATTCTTATTACTTGAAATTAAAGAAATATTGAACATAGAGGGACGGTTCTAATGAGTACTATTACATAAGAACCGTCCCTCTGTGTGTTTTCCTTTTAAGGTATAATAAAGGTAACGAAGGAGGCAGTAGCATGGGGAATTTGTTTCCATATGTATATGATTTTGGAATGAAGCCGTTAGAAAAGGGAAGATTTTACACAATAAGAAAAGAACTGCTCAGCAAAGTAAAGGGAAGAGTGTTGGAAATCGGCTCTGGTTCGGGGATAAATTTCTCGTTCTATCGAGATGTGGAGCGAGTAGATGCGATTGAACCGAATCCTTCTATGATAAAGAAATCAAAAAAACAATTAGAGAAGGCATCTGTGCCAATTTTTTGTCATGAGCAAAAGGCAGAACAGCTTCTTTTTCCTAATCAAACGTTTGATTATGTCATTTCTACTCTTGTTTTTTGTACGATTCCTAACCCTGAAGCGGCATTGAAAGAAATGATTCGCGTAAGTAAACCAAATGCAACCTTTTACTTCTTTGAGCATGTGAAAATGGAGAATGCTGTACTGGCAAAGACACAAGATCTTTTAACACCACTATGGAAAAAAATTTGTGATGGCTGCCATTTAAATAGAAATACGGTAGAAATAATCAAAAACGCTGGATTACAGATTAAAGAAATAAAGTATTATTATAAAGGACTATTTATCGTAGTAGAGTGCGTTCATTTAACGTAAACCAAAGTGATTGCTAGGCAGATGCGGGAAAAAATGTTAAAGTAATAATATTCAGAATAAACCGGTATTACCGGTAGGATGAAAATGTTCTCGTAAAAGGTGGTAAACAGCATGAACGAGGCTCTTTATAATGATATTGTAAAAACAATTGAGAATAGTATTTTAAATGGGGAATTAAAAGTTGGTTCAAAACTAATGTCCGAAAGGGAACTAGCGACTTATTACCAAGTAAGTAGAAATGTTGTAAGAGAGGCAATAAAAATATTAAAGGAAAAAGGTTACGTACAAGTACATGTTGGCAAGGGAGCCTATGTAAAGAAACCAGAAACTTCTGTTGTAGCAGATACCTTAAGTCGATTTGTCGATAAGTCTTTATCTGGTATTCGCCATATACTAGAGGTTCGTGAAGTACTAGAAATTTCTATTATTCAAAGGGCATCGATCTATGCTACACAGGAAAATATAGATAGATTGAAATCTGTTTATGAAGAAATGGAGCAAAATCGTTTTTTCGTGGATCAATATGTTCAATTAGATGCAAAATTTCATATGGAGCTAGCAAAATCGGTACCCAATGAATTATTTTATATATTAACCAAATCCTTTTCCGACTTATCTGATCAAGTTGTTTATTTGACAAAGATTAATCCGGCAAGTATTGAATTGGCGCAAAAGCAGCATTTAGAAATGATTGAAGCAATACAAACAAGGGATGAAAAGAGAGCAGTAATAGTAATGAAGCAGCATCTAAATACAGTCAAGGAAGATATTCATCTGTTAGAAAACGCAGGAAAGCAAGTGAATAGTACTTTGGAATAAACCAGTGGAACGCTATTGGTTTATTTTTTTATTGGTAAAAAATCAGAAAATTATAAAAAAGTGTGTCAGATTATATTACCGATTGATTGCAGAGGGATAAGTAGTGCTTTATATTAAGGTTATCCAACCGGTAGTACCAGTTAAAAATTGAGTTAAGGGAGTTTTGCCTAATGGAATCAAGGTCTTTATCTGAAAGAGCACAATCTGTCATTCCACCAGTGGGAAAAAGAATTACAGAATTAGGGATTGTGAAGGCAGAAGGAATGTATTTATATGATGAAAACGGGAAGAAGTATTTAGACTTTGGGAGTGGCATTGGTGTTACAAATGTAGGGCATAATCATCGCTATGTAAATGAGCAGGCAAAAAAACAAATTGATTCTTTAGTACATGGTTGCCATAACATTGTCTACTATCCCTCATATGTAGAATTAGCGGAGAAGTTAGTTGCGTTAATGGGAGGAGATTATAAAGTTTATTTTTCAAATAGTGGAGCAGAAGCAGTTGAAGGTGTGATAAAACTAGCGAAGCGGGTCACAAAGCGACCAGGTATTATTTCCTTTAAACGAAGCTTTCACGGAAGAACAATGGGCGCAACTAGTATAACAGCTTCTAGTTCCCATTATCGAAAAAACTATGAAGGTTTACTGCCAAGTGTCTATTATGCAGAATACCCTTATGCTTTACGCTCCGGTTTTTCAGAAGGCGATGAAGTAAAACGTTGTTTGAAGAGCTTAGAGGATATCTTTTCTTATTTAATTGCTCCCGATCAAGTTGCGGCAATTATATTAGAGCCTATCCAAGGGGAAGGAGGGTATATTGTTCCGCCATTGGAATTTATCAAAGAAATTCGAGCAATTTGTGACAAACATGGAATTATGCTTATTTTTGATGAAGTGCAGACAGGATTTGGACGTACTGGAAAAATGTTTGCATGGGAGCATTACGGCATAAAGCCTGACATTATGGCAGCAGCAAAAGGAATTGCTAATGGATTTCCACTGAGTGCCATGATTGCGAAAAAAGAAATAATGGATCAATGGGAAGAAGGGTCTCATGGTGGAACTTATGGAGGGAATCCTGTATCCTGTGCAGCTGCTTTAGCAGTAATCGACCTGCTAGAAGGAGGATTAATCGAAAATGCTGCTCTAATGGGAGACTACTTTATCGAGAAGCTAGAAGGACTGCGGACAGAATTTACAAGAATAGTAGATATCCGTGGAAAAGGGTTAATGATTGGTATAGAGTTTTTTGATGAAAACGGAGAGCCTGATAAAAAAGTAGCTGGTATCCTTCAAGAAAAGGCATTAGATAAAGGGTTATTGCTACTAGTATGTGGGGTGGATAAGAATGTCATTCGCTTTATTCCTCCAACTATTGTGAAAAAAGCAGAAATTGATGAAGCAATCTCGATTATTCGTACGTCATTGGATGAAGCTTATTCTGTTATTCTTCCTAAGATTAGTGGGTGAAGGAGGAGAAAAAATGAAAGCTTCTTTAGTATATATAAATGGTGAAATTATTACGGTGGATGATATGTTTTCCGTTTATGAAGCAGTGGCGGTTGTAGACAATAAAATTACTGCTGTCGGATCTAATGAAGAAATAAACAATTGGATTGGAATGGAAACCACTGTCATAGATCTTAATGGAAATTCGTTATTGCCTGGATTTATTGATGCCCATCTTCATCTTCTTAATTTTGGACTGACAAAGGTGTCAACAAATTTAAAAGCCTGTAAGTCGATTGATGAGGTGTTGGAATTGCTTAAGGCGAAGGCAGAACTAACACCTGAGGGAAGCTGGGTGAGAGGCTGGGCGTATAACGATAATAATGTTGCAGAAAATCGTATGCCTAATAAAAAAGAGTTAGATTCTGTCTCTACTGTGCATCCTATCTATATTCAAAGGTCATGTGGGCATGTAATTGCTGCGAATAGTAAGGCTTTAGAAATTGGCGGGATCACTGCTGAATCGCTGAATCCAGAAGGAGGCGAAATTGAAAGAGTCGATGGTGCAGTAACAGGCGTTTTAAAGGAAGCAGCCCGTATGCTAGTTATCGATCAAGATGTTTATACAGAACAAGAAGTTTTTTCTGGCTTACATTTGGCAGCGAAAGACTATATGCAAGCAGGTATTACAAGTGTTCATGATATGGGAGGAAAAGGAAGTGACCATCTCCTTTATTTGCAAAAAGTAGCGAAAGACGCAGACTTTAAATTACGAATATATACGTCCATTGTATCTTTTGATAACTCTTCAGATGCTATTGATAAGACATTAGATGCAAGCATTTTAACAGGTTTAGGCAATGAAAGGTTTAAAATCGGTCCTAGTAAATTGTTTTTAGATGGAAGTATCACAGGGCAAACTGCTGCTATGAGTGAGGGATATGTAACAGATCCAACTAATAAAGGCATTTTGTATAAAAGCCAAGATGATGTCAATACCATAATGGAACGCCCCCACAATGCCGGCTGTCAAATTACTGCCCATGCGATTGGCGATGGAGCAGTAGAAATGATGGTAAATTGTATCGAGCATGTGGTGAACGAATTCCCTCGAGAAAATCACCGCCATCGCATTGAACATGCCTCTGTATGTAATCCAGAACTGGTGGAACGAATAAAGAAGTTGAATGCCGTCATTGTCATAAATCCAGCTTTCTTTTATGATTTTGGGGATGAATATGTAAAATATATTGGCTCGAAGGCAGAGTGGATGTTTCCCTCCCAATCCTACCTAGAACATGGAGTAAAGGTGGCAGCTGGATCAGATAGCCCAATTACAGACTTCGAACCACTATTAGGCATACAAGAAATTGTTACTCGCAAAACAAAAAATGGAACGATTATTGGGGAAAAAGAATGTAGTTCTCTAGAAGATGCTATTCGTATCTTTACTATAAATGGAGCCTACGCATCATTTGAAGAAGAAATGAAAGGAAGCATTGAGCCAGGAAAGCTAGCGGATTTTGTCATTCTAGAGGGATCTATTCTAAATACAAAACCAGACCACATCAAAGACATCCCGATTAAACAAACCGTAATCAATGGAGAAATAGTATATGAAAATCCAGTTGCAGTGATGAAATAAGGGGGAAAAGTGACGGTTCTCGTGCTTACATCGGAGGAACCGTCACTTTACTTACTTACATTCTTCCATGCCTTTTTCGAGAATGTGCATTTGGAGCATTGTTTCTTCATCTTTTACTTGTTTGTCTGCCCCATTTATTATTACTTCATATAATTGGTCATACACTCTGCCATAGTCGCCTCGCTCGGAAACTACTTTTTCTTCATGGTATTGGTCGTTTTCATCTAAATAAGTTAATGTCCCGTAGTGTTCAGGAAGGTCGATGCCGAAATCAGGTTGATCAGGCATATAAAAAAGCTTTAAATGTTCTTCTTGTCGGTCTTTTGTATGTTTCACAAAAACACCCCTTTTTCCATAGACCACAAAGCTAGGGCGTTCCTTTAATCGGAAATAGCTCGACTTAATAGAGACCTTTAACGTATCGTAATATAAATCTAAATCAAAATAATCATTCATTCTTCCACTGCCAAGAAGCTGTCTTACATCATAATGAATTTTCTTCGGTTTGCCAAAGTAAGAGATTGCTTGGTCAATAGTATGGCAGCCATGTCCATATAAAAAGCTATTATAGTATTGAAAATCACGGCTAGATTCTGGTACTTCTGGTCTGAAATAGTCATAATGCATTTCTACTTCTAAAACCTCTCCTAGTTTTCCACTATCGATAACCTTTTGTGTCGTTAAGAAATCAGAATCAAAGCGACGATTCTGGTAACATTGTACAATTAGCCCTTTTTCTCTAGCTAAAGCGTATATTTCTTCTGCTTCCTCAGATGTCATCATAAATGGTTTTTCTACTAAAACGTGCTTATTATGATTAAGAGCCATTTTTGCATATTCATAATGAGAGGAATGAGTAGTACAAACGACAATTAGCTGTATTTCCGGATCAGTTAGTAATTCATTTAAATTGGAAGAATAATAGATTTGATCATGCTTCTTCCAAGCATCATTAGAAGGATTTCTTCTATAAATGGTTTTAACCTTTATATTTTCCCGCTGCAAAACAAAGGGCAAATGATAGCGATTGGTGCTTTTTCCATTACCGATGTAACCAATTGTCAACAAGATTATCACTCCAATTTTCTCTGTAATACTTTCATTATAGGATGGTTATATTTAGAAATCTATTGGGAAGGTAGGAAAGGCTGAATCATGTTAGTTTCTTTTTCTCTTAAATTCTCTTATTTTAAGGAGAAAAAGGTAAAAATAATAATAGCAATCATTTTCTTGAGGTACTGTCTGAATAGTGAATAGATAAATATAACGATAAAACTTTATTTGCAACTAGAGAAAAGTTTAAAATAAAAGATAAATAAATTGGGTAGCAAAAGAATTAAGCTTAAAGGAGTACCTACAATGAAAACAATCGCATACTATATTTCTGACTATGGATTTGGTCATGCTGCCCGTTCTATTGCCATTATTCGTGAACTTTTAGAGCGAGAACCTTCTTATCGCATCATTATATGTCATGCTTTTGCGATGGAGTTTTTGCAGAACTCACTTCCATATAATCAAGTTACCTTTCGAAAGATTGCTACAGATGTTGGCTATTTTTTAAAAGAAGGAAGCCTAGAGCCAGATAAGAAGAAGCTAGCGAAAGAATTTGATCGGTATGTGGAGAATTGGGAAAACAAGATTCAATTAGAGGTTCAATTTTTCCAACAAATGAAAATAGATTTGGTAGTCTCTGATATTTCTCCACTGCCTTTTGAAGCTGCTGATAAAGTAGGAATTCGGTCGATAGGTATATCTAACTTTACTTGGTATACAGCATATGAAAGCTTATTAGACCAAAAAAGATTAGAGATTTGGAAAAGTTCCTATTCGAAAATGACCTGTTTTTTTCTACTAGCTGGAAATCAGGAAAGTGATTGGCCTTGTGAAAAGCGATTGTTTCCCTTTTGTGCTCGAAAAGTACGAGCGGAAAAGATGGAGCATATTCTTGATTGGGTTAATCCGACTAGGAAGAGGACCGTTATCTTTTTTGGGCTGGGGATGAAGATAGATGGAATAGAAGTTGAAACCCTTCCTTTATGGGAAAGTGATAACTGTGTTTTTATTGTTTCTTCCAATGTAAAGGTAGATAGGGATAATGTGTTCTCCATTCCAAAAGAGGAAACGGAATCTCAAGCATATATCGCGGCGAGTGATTTAGTCATCTCAAAAGCAGGATGGGGTACGGTAAGCGAGGCAGTTGTCTATAATGTGCCGCTACTGATTTTGAATAGAGAAGGAATGAAGGAAGACCAAAATACGATTAACTATATTCGTAAGCATGGACTAGGCAAAACAATAGATTGGGAAGAAATGCTAAAATATCAGTATCATGGAGAGAAGCAAGAAAAAAAGGAGAATGGATTTAGAAATGACGCCGAGGCGATAGTGGAGGAGTTACGGAAACAGTGCTGTTTCTCTACAGACAACTAATATGGAGAGGTGAAAAAAATGAAATGGCATGTAAAGAATTTTAATGAGTTAACGAACATGGAATTATATACGCTTTTGAAAGAAAGAACGGCTGTTTTTGTGGTAGAACAAAATTGTCCATATTTAGAGGTGGATGGGAAGGATACTGAATCGTATCATTTATTTGCTGAAAAAGAGGGAGAGATTGTTGCTTATTTGAGAATTTTACCTCCAGGGGTTTCTTATCCAGAGGCTTCGCTAGGAAGAATTTTAGTGAAGAAAGAATGGAGAGGTCAAGGCTTGGCGGAAGAGCTTGTGAGTCGCGGGATTGATTACCTTAAAAAGGAATTAAATGAAGAGGTAATAAAAATACAGGCTCAGAACTATTTGCGAAAGTTTTACCAGTCCTTTGGTTTTCAATCGATCTCAAAAGTATATTTAGAAGACAATATTCCCCATATTGATATGCTGTTAAAGGGAGATAGGTTGGAAACGAAATAATACATAAGGTGTTTTCCTAATTGCATAGATTGGATAATCTCTGTATAAAAAGAACCATTAATGCCTACCCTTTAATAATGCAAGGAGTGGTGAGAATGTTCTATATGGAGATTGTTGTAGCAATTCTTTTAACGATGGCTTTTATAAAGTATTTTTGGACCAAAAAGGAAGATCAATATCAGACTTCGCTTTTGGCAAGTCATATCGAATCGAGTAATGAATTAAAAAAGACATTGGCAATGGGGCTGTATTTGCGATTTCGAAAAGAAACTGAGGAAAATTCTCCAAATTATTCTGAGATTTACATAAAACAAGACCCGATTCAATTTGAAAAGTTTGCTGCTGAAATTGTGGAGCAAACAAGAGGTGGATCGACCTGGGTAACTCCCTCAACAGGTGATTTTGGAGTTGATTTCGAACATGAAACAGAAAAAGGACTGTTTCTTGGACAAGTCAAATGTCATCAAGGAGATTTACCTTTTGATCCAATTGCACTTATTCATTCGAATATAGTAAAAAGAGGAGCTGCAGGAGGGTATGTTATTACAACAGGCGGCTTTACACCTGCAGCTTACGAATATGCCAAAGGTTTAAACGTCGAACTAATCGACGGTGTCAAGCTTGTGGAAAGCTGGTTAAGTAGTTTAAGCAAAGAGGAAAAAGAAATGAAGGAGATATTGCTCGTTTAAGGAAGTAGAGGGACGGTTCTTCTGAGGTTATGTTCTCAGAAGAACCCGTCCCCTGCTTCCTTTTTTATGTATTGGAAAAGAGGAAGCAGGCATAATAATGGGTAGGATTTTGTCATAAGTTTAATGAAAAAATGGTTAAGGGGGATTTTTATGAGGAAATTTTCTTTTGTTTTTTTTGTATTAAGTATGGTAATTCTTGCTTCTTGTTCAGCGGATAAGGATAAAAAAGAAAATGCTGATAATAACAAACAGGCAGATGAACAAAATGTAGATGTTGATAAAGGTCTTTTAAACGTTGAAATCACATTGCCAGCTTCCATGTTTGAAGGGGAAGATATTGATACGGTTATTGCGGATGTAGAAAAAGAGGGAATTAAAGTTACTAAAAATGACGATGGTTCCCTTACCTATAAAATGTCTAAGGCAAAACATAAAGAGATGATGAAGGAAATGGAAGCATCTCTAGAAGAATCCATAAAGGAAATGAAGGGGAGTGATGATTATGTGTCCATTAAGGATATTACGCATAATAAATCATTTTCTGAATTTACGTTAGTGGTTGATAAAGAGAAATACGAGGATAGTATGGATAGTTTTGCCATTTTTAGCCTCGGAATAACAGGTATGATGTATCAACTGTATAGTGGTGTGGACTCAGACGATTATCAGGTTAAGATATTTACAACAGACGAAGCCACAAAGGAAGTATTGGATGAAACCGTTTATCCTGATGATTTAGAAAAGGATTCGGAATAAAATAGTTGTTTTTCATTTAGAGAAAATAAGGAGGATAAGGATGAAAATTAATTTCCCAAATATATTTAAACTGTGTCTAACTGGTTTATTTATTGTCACTGTCCTTGGAGGATGTGGACAAGATACGAAGGATGTAACAATTAAAGATGAGGATGAAAAACAGGAAGAAGTACAAACAGAAGAGACAGAAAAGAAAGAAGAAACAAAGTCGAAGCTTGGATCTCGAACAAATCCAGTTCCGTTTAAGAAGACAGTAACAGTCGAAGATGAACTATATAATGATGAAGGGGAATCCTTCCCTATTAAGTTTGATTTAACAGTATTGGAAGTTATACGCGGGGAGGACGCCTATCAAAAATTAAAATCCATGAATGAATTCAATGAGCCTGCCCCAGAAGGATATGAATGGCTTTTAGCGAAAACGAAAGTTAAGTTTACGGAATCGGCTACAGAGGATTTGTCCTTTCATATTGATGGGATAATGAACTTCGAAATGGTTAGTAAAAACGGTGATATATATAGTGGAGATATTATCGGAACGACAGAACCTGAATTTAGTTATGAAATGTATGTAGGAAATGAAAAAGAAGGCTATATTTCTGGATTAGTAAAAACAGGAGAAAAAGCGCAGCTTCGCTATGAAGAAATGCTTGGAGGAAATGTCTTCTTGAATTTACAGTAAGGAGGGTCCTCAGAGGGACGGACTGTTTCCCTAAAATTTCCTAACAAGAACCGTCCCTTTGCTTCCCTCGACTTTAAAGATTTACGACATTATTATTTAATAGGTTTCGTCTGCGGTTCAACTCTGTATCCATTACGCTTCGTTTGGCATCGAGCTTGTAGTACAGCATGGTTATGCCGATTAGTAAGCAGATTGCTAGTGGCACCCAGATGAAGCTTACTTCAATATACGATAAAGCTTTAGGAGTTTGTGTGGCATTTGGAACATAGCCACCCAGTTGAAGAAAAACTCCGACAAGTGCACTACCAAGGCCTAGACTTATTTTTACTGCGAAACCTTGAAAGGCTGCAATCATCCCAGCGATACTCTTGTTGTTTTTATACTCGGAATAATCGATAATATCTGGTTGAATGGCAAAAGTGGTTCCAAAGATCCCGTAAATTCCAAGTCCGGTAATTGCTAAACCAGCTATGAGTAAAACAGGAGACGTTTTTCCAAAATAAATCATTAAATCTCCAACAATATAGATAACGGTACTTAATAGCAAGACATTCTTTTTTGGTAATTTCCTTTGAAGCCAAGGCAGAAGAAGAAGCATTGGCAGACCAGAGAGAATACCGAAAAGCCCAACAAACGTAAGCCAATCTGTTCGTCCAAGATTGTATGTGAAATAATAGATCACAGTAGTATTTCTGATTACAAAAAGGGCGAAATAGAGAAAATTTAAGATAAAGAAGATTAATGCATGGCCGGTTAATCCTTTTAAATCCTCTTTAAAAGTAGATTTTCCTCGTTCTACAGTTGGTGGTACGACTTCTTTTGTATTCATAAACGTAAAGACAAACACAATTACAGCTGCAACCCCGTAAATAGTCATCGTAATGAGATAGCCTTTTTGTGTATCTCCCTTTCCGAAGAAATTAACAAGGGGATTTGTAATCGTCATGACTAAAGCGGTTCCAATTAATGCGCAAATCATTCTAGTTGAGACTAGCCAGTTTCGTTCATGATTATCGGAAGTTAATCTTGGCACAATTGTATTTAAAGGAATATTTACAACAGTATAAGCAATGTTTAACAGGCAATAGGTTACATAAGCCCATACAATTTTTCCACCCATACTGAAGTCGGGTACAATAAAAGTCAAAATCGTAAAGACGGCAAAAGGAATTGCTCCAATGAGGAAATAAGGTCTTCCTTGTCCCCATCTAGTATTTGTTCTATCTACTAATAATCCCATGCCTGTATCTGCAAACGCATCAATAATCTTTGTTACAAGCATTAGCGTTCCAGCAACCGTTGCCGTAATTCCAAAGACATCTGTATAGAAAAACAGTAAATAAGAAGCCATTGTACTAAATACAAGATTACATGCGAAGTCCCCAGCTCCGTATCCAATCCTTTTTCTCCATTTCTCCATCCCAATCACCATCCATTTCGTAAAAAAATTTTACATTGCTGAAATTTTTGTTAACGTTTTCATATCTGTCTTTAAATGCTTATAGATAGATTGATAAACATGGTAAAATTCATTATATTTTTGATGATTCTCTTTGTTTGGCATAATCTTCTCATCTAGAACCTGCCATTTCTTTACCTCTTCATAAGAGAGAAGGCCAGTTCCAATTCCAGCAAGCATAACATCGCCCATATTGGCTTCAACATCATGAATCGGGCAGACAACGGGATAGCCTGTAACATCTGCAAAAATTTGGCGCCACAATTTCGATTTTGTCACACCACCTGCAAGCAAGATATATTCTCCAAGATCTTCACCAGTTGCTTCCATTGCATCACGTAAAGAGAAGGCTACTGCTTCAAGAAATGCGCGATAGATATGAGCCTTTGTATGTGCTAAAGAAAGTCCGACAATCGTTCCTTTTGCATCTGAATCCCAAATGGGACTTCTTTCGCCCATAAAATAAGGTAGGACAATCAAGCCATCACTTCCGACTGGAATGTTAGCTGCTTGTTCGTTTAAAGCATCATATGCGTTCTTTCCGCCCTCTTTTTCGACTTCCAATTCATACTGACACATTGTTTGGCGGAACCATTTAACGATCGCACCAGCAGTAGCTCCACCAGCAAAATAATAGGAAAGTCTTTTTGCATCATATAAATAAGGCCAAACGATTAAGTCCTTTCCTTTGACTGGTTTATCAGAAATCAGTGCCGCACACATGGAGGTGCCAATTGCGGCTGCATAAATGCCAGATTCCAATACTCCGAGTCCAATATTGGCTGCTCCACAGTCAATGCCACTCGCAATAACTGGCATTCCTTCAGAAAGCCCTAACTCCGCCGCTGCTGATTTCGTTAATCCGCCAATAATATCAGTTGATTCCACAATTTTTTCCGGCATTAACGAAGTAGGGATTCCCATCGCATCCATCATTTCTTTTGACCATGTTCTGGTATTCATATCAAAGATGCCGCCGATATTCCCTGCAGAAGAATAATCAATGGCAACTTCTCCGGTTAGTTTGAAAATCACATAATCATTTGGTGGGAGAAATAATTTGGTTTTGAGCCAGTTCTCTGGTTCATTGTTTTTCATCCAGAGGATTTTTGTGTATCCATAATAGGGATCAGCACCATTATGGGTAATTTCAAGAAGCTTTTCTTTTCCGATATGTTCAAGTACCCAGTTTGATTCTGCTTCTGCTCTTCGATCCATCCAAATCATACAAGGTCTAACAGGCTCCATGTTTTCGTCCAATGGAATGCCGGAACCTCCATATAAACCACTGATGGCAATCCCACGTATTTTTTCAGCTGGAATTCCTGCTTTTTGCACCGTGTTTTTAATGGAAGCTTTTGTTGCTTCAAGCCAAACATCTGGCCATTGTTCCGCCCATAAAGGCTTAGGAGTTAAAACATCGTATTCTTGTATATCTTGTGCAATCAAGTTTCCATCTGTATCCATTAATATCGTCTTTGTTCCGGAAGTTCCGATATCTGTTCCGAGTAAGTAATTCATAAATAGTCCCTCCTAAATCTATAAGTCTATTAAATTGCAGTGAAAGCACCATCTATTACAAAGTCTGATCCTGTTGTAAAGCTGCTAGTGTCTCCGGCTAGATAAACACAAATGGATTGAAGCTCTTCTGGTTTCCCCATACGATTAAGCGGTGCCATTTCATTCCATTGTTTAATTAAAGGTTGTAAGCTTGGAGAGTTTAATGTAAGCTCTGTGCCGATATATCCTGGACTAATGCAATTAACACGTACATTTCTTGATGCCCACTCGACAGCTAGTGATTTTGTTAGTTGAATCACACCAGCCTTTGAAGCATTGTAAGAGCATTGTGGTTGGGGAACGTTTACAATATGTCCTGACATTGATGCTGTATTAATAATGGAACCGCTGCCTTGTTTTAGCATGACTTTTCCTGCTGCTTGAGCTGTAAGGAATACACCTGTCAAATTAATATCAATCACTTTTTTCCATTGATCAAAAGTCATTTCTTCAGCAGGGACATTCAAGCAAATTCCAGCATTGCAAAAGGCAACATCTAATCGACCAAAAGCTTCTAATACAGTATCCATCATAGCGTTTACATCTTCAGGGTTAGTTACATCTGCTTTAATTGCAATGGACTTAATCCCATTGTTTTCTTCCAATTCCTTTGCTGTTTTTGTTGCTTCTTCTATATCTAAATCGACGATTGCAATATCAGCGCCAGCTTCAGCAAAAGCCGTGGCAACACTTTTTCCAATCCCTCTAGCGCCGCCAGTAACAAAGATTTTCTTACCATCTAATCTCATTTTTTCAATAATACCCATAATTTATCATTCCTTTTCATTAAGTTATTTTGTAAAATGATTTTATAAAATGCATTTACATAATAAAACGTTTTCTTCAAATAGTCAATAAGAATAAAATGTAAAAATGTCAATCTGTTTTTGACAAAGATAGGATAAAAATAGGTTTTATGATATATTAAAGGTGAATTTAAATAAGGAGTTTTATAAATCTTCTTTATAAAATGGGGTTTTTTTCATGGATAATAACATTACATTTCAAGATATAAAAAAAGGAAATTACTCATCGATCTATCATCTTCTTTATCAAAATGGGAAGCTTTCAAAGCAAGAGATTGCGAATCAACTGCATTTAAGTTTGCCAACTGTTACACAGAATCTTGTGCGTTTGGAAAAGGAGAATTTAATTGAAAAGAGTGGACAGTTTGAATCTTCTGTTGGAAGAAGGGCAACAGCCTATGCGATTTCTCCGCAAGCCTATATCAGTATTGGGGTGGAGATTCAGGCGAATACTGTTCAAATTTTAGCGATAGATTTACTTGGCCAGGCCATTCAGGAAGAGAAGCTTTCATTGAAATATTCAAATGAGGGAAGCTATTATAAGGAAGTGAGCGAGGCAATTCAGGTGTTTATTGCGTCTCTCGATATCACAGAGAATCAGGTTCTTGGAGTTGGCTTTGCCGTTCAGGGACTAACATCCAATGACGGGAAAAAAATTACTTATGGAAAAATTTTAATTTCTACTGGATTAGAAGTAGATGTATTTTCCCAATATCTCCCGTACCCTTGTCTGTTTTTACATGATGCTAAATGTGCAGCAACAACAGAATTATGGGTAAGAAATGATATAGGCGACGCTGTCTACCTATCAATTGGGACACATCTTGGTGGTGCAATCATCATCAATAATCAAATATATATGGGAAAAGAAGGGCATAGTGCAACAGTGGAGCATATGACGATAAATCCTGATGGACCTTTATGCTATTGTGGAAAGAAAGGGTGCATGGAAACGTATAGTTCTGTAAATGCTCTGTTAGAAACGGGAGAGACATTAGATGCTTTTTTCGAAAATGTGCGATCTGGGGTAGTTTCTTTTGTGAAAAGGTGGAACGCTTTTTTAGACCATTTAGCCTTTTCCATGAATAATTTGTATCTTGTCCTTAACAGAGAGTTTATTATTGGAGGACATATTTCTTCCTATTTAAAAGAAGAAGACATCCGTATTCTTCATGAAAAAACAAACGAAAAATCCGCCTTTCCAAGCAGCGACCGCTTTATTCATATCAGTCATTCACCTGCAAAAGGCGTTCCAATTGGAGCAGCCATTCCATTTGTGCAATCGTTTTTGGATACGATTTAGTGGAAATCTGGTGCTTAGACGCTGATTTCAAAGAGTTATATTGAAAGTTCTTAGTTTCCCTAAATTGGGATGACGCATATATTTAGGAGGCGATAGCTTATTTCCATCGGGGCCGAGCATCAAGCTTCTTTCTTTTTGGAATTATCCGCTCTGCTACAATGAAAAACGAACTATTGCCTCGCCTACTTAGCTTAACAGTTTATTTGCCTCATTAGATCCAGCATCTTCTTTTCCTCTACCTATATAATCTGGATATGCTTGCCGCACGATGGTTGGTCTGGCGAAGTATAGGCTTGTAAGAATGAGGAATAAACCAGAAAATCCAAATACCCAATATGCAGGCAGCCAATCAAAAAGAAAGCCAAAGAGAATTGTACCAATAGGAACTAAGGATTGTGCTCCTGTTCGAATAATGGAAAAAACTCTCCCTTTATATTCATCTTCGACTTCTGTTTGCAACATTACATTGATTGGTGTATTTACGAAAATTTGGATACAACCAAGGAGGAGCATTAGGATTAAATAATAAATAAGTGGAAAAATAGAAGGCAGTTGAAAAAGAACTGGTAGAGCAAAAATGATAAGAATAAGCCCCATGAAATTAGCTCCGTATTTTGTAACTAATAACGGATAATTAATTTTTGGTCGAATCGATAAATAGATAGAAGTAACAAGCATCCCAACGGCAAAAGCACTTTCTACCATTCCAAATGCTTGTGAAGACATATTCAAGTTATTAATCAGAACAAAGGAATAGCCAATGCCAAATGCTCCTCCTAGCAAATTTGCTACCATACTAAAGGAAACAATGGACATTATTACTGGTTTTGTTTTTACATAGTGTAAGCCAGCATTCATATTCTGCCAAATAGTTTCTTTCTTTTCCGTTTCATTTATGGCTCTTTCCATGGAGTATAAGTGGAAGTTCATACTTATTTGTAGAAAAATAACGATTACTGTTGTAATCATATAAATAACAAGAAAAGTAGAAATAGAAATAAATTGGTATAAAATTCCTCCTACTACAGGACTGATAATTGCTGCAATGGAGTCAACGCTTGAATTTAGAGATACTGCTCTTTGAATTCGTTCATTGTCGATTAATCCGCTAATTGAAGCATTAAAGCCGATATCTGAAAAAGTAGCAGATAAAGAAAAGAGAGCTGTTCCTAAGTATAGAAAAGGCAAGTTAAGTCCGAGGGTTAGAAATGATGTCAACATGATGAAAATAGTCATTGACGTAGCAAGATAGGAGAAAACGACAATTTTTTTTCGTGAAAATCGATCTACTAAAGATCCAGCGAACGGGGCCGTTATAATTCTTGGTAACACACCGCAAAGTAGGTTCATCGCAAAACTGGAAGCAGAACCTGTTAATTGTAAAATAGAGAAACTAACGATAAATGAATAAATTTGTGATCCAAAACTAGAAATGAAATTACTAAAGGTCATCGTCCATAGATGGAAGGTGGCCTGTTTTTTTTGAGTAATCGTATTTTTCATGTTATCAACATCCTTTTCTATTATTTAATAAAATTTTATCGTTAAATTTTATTTTAACGAGTGGATAATTTTTAGTCAATAAAAAATTCAGATATAATAAATGTAAGAATGGATAGAGAGAGGATAAAGGTAATGGAAAAACAGGACATGGAAATCGCGAAAGTCTTCTTTGATGAGAAAAAAAGATCTATTCTGCATTCGATTGAGTTTGAAGCAAAAGCAATCAAACAAATAGCGGATGAAATGAAAGAAAAACAATCAAGGCTGTACTATCATATGAAAAAACTAGAAGAACTTAGATTAGTTGAAGTGGTAAAAGAGGAAAAACTCGGAAATATTATTCAAAAGTATTACAAGGCAGCTGAATGGTCAAGAAGAGTGATAAACTTATCGCCTGAAGTTTTACACAATAATCCGGATATGCTCAGCAATCTATATCCATATATCAATCAGGCTATTGATGCATTAAAACAAACCGTTGAAGACCCATCAAAAGATAGAAAAGGGGTAGCTAATTTAATTACAGAAGTAGCAATTCCGAAAACAGAATGGAATAACCTTAATGAAGAAATAAGACAGGTATTTCTAAAGTATATTGATGCGCATAAGAACAATGAAGATAAGGATAACTTTACCTATTTGATCATGAGTTATTTAGAAGAAAAGGAGTAAGAAATATATAATTAATTCCTCTATTTTTTCTAAAATCATTTGCTGGTCACCAATATGCAACAGATATAGGATGGCCTATAAACAGGTAAACGTAATGTCTGAAGTTTACGACCTGTATCCATACATCCTGCATTTTGAAATTCCAGTATATAAAAAACCATTGTATCCACTTGAGGTACAATGGTTTTTCAATTATTGCGGAACGAAGTCGTAAATTATCAAAGCAACTGATAAGACACCAACTGTCAAAAATACTAGTAAGTTTCCAACAATAGAGATAAATTTCAATCGGTTTTTTTCCCCTTTGAATCCGAACACCAATCCGACTATAGGTAACACAAATATAATAGTGAGTAAAATATAACCAATCCAACCGTACCCTACACCTATGCTAAATCCTGTCGCATTATATATTGCACCCAAAACGTAAGCTATAATAAAAATTACAATAGCAGCTAAGAAGCAATAAAAAGATATGTTAGTGTTCTTTCTTTTCACGCCTAATCTCCCCTTTTTTGGTATGAATAAATGAAACGTCAATCAACAAAATTTGGTTAACTAGCATATACTTCGTGGGCTGTTATTTCTGGTTTTCTCTTTTATCTATTTTAGTACATAAAGCAGCCACAATTAAAAGTAAGGTGGCAACTGTATATGCTAAAACTCCTTGCTCAAATACATTAATTAATACTAAGTTAGCAACAATGGCTAATAGGATTAAACTAACTATATAACACCTCCACTTTTATTATAATCATTTCCTATAACTACCCTATCATATTTCAATTTTTGATATTATTAATTAACAAAAAATGGTGCTTTTTATTTAAAAAATATCACCCCAAAAAAAGCAACGTTAATTATTTTCTCCTAATTAGCCGTATCTTTACTGTATAGTAAGATGCCATTATACAAAGAAAAACAATCCCGCTTGAAAGCGAATGCCAATAAACATAAATTCACCAGAGAAACGGTGAAAGTGGAAAACACGTGAATACGTGGAAGAATTAGATAAAGCGATTGAGGAGAATCGGAATGCCCTCGGAAAAAAGCCTTTAAAGAAAAAGGAGGCAGTGGAGGAAACAAAGGAAAAGATACGATTAAATAAAAAAAGAGGCTGGGACAAAACTAAATAACCAATCTTTAAAGACGAACAATCTCTAATTTAGCTCTTAAATAAAGCTACTTTCTCATGATGGTTATCTATGTTTTTAAATATAGTTAAGTGTAAAAACTAAGTCGTTCCATTGCGCTACAGACGCACGATGCGCCGGGGAGGAAGCTGAGCCTCCTCGCATGCGCTGCGGGGTCTCAGCCTTTCCTCTATTTCCCGCAGGAGTCGAGCGTCCTCCGCTCCATTTCACTTCGTTTTTAAACTTTTTTCCAAACTGACAAACACGAACTTTTATGTGTATTATACAAAAGTTCGTGTTTATTATTAGTTGAAATGCTTTTGTCCCAGCCTCTTTCTGGGGAAAAGAGGAAGCGAAAATCGCTCCTCTTTTCTTATTTCTTCACAAACATCTGTACCCATTCATAACCGCCTTCATCAAAGCCAACCCCAATATGTGTATACTTATCATTTAGGATATTTGCACGGTGCCCCTCACTGTTCATCCAAGCTTTTACTACTTCTTCAGGAGAAGGCTGTCCCTGGGCGATATTCTCGCCAGCGGATTGATAAGTGATTCCAAAGTCTCTCATCATGTCAAAGGGAGAGCCATAGGTTGGACTAGTATGAGAAAAATATCCTTTGTCATTCATATCCTTCGCTTTCATATCAGCTACATTGTTTAATTCAGGATATGCTTGTAATGCTGGAAGACCTTGTTTTTTTCTTTCCGCATTTGTTAGGTCAATAACAGATGCAACAAAGTTACTTGGTTCTTTCTTATCGTCTGCATTAGTAGAAGGGGTAGTCTGTGGTGCAGGCTGAGCCCTTTGATTCGTTTGTTGTTTTGGCGTAGCTTTTTGGTTTTGTCTATTTGCTGCATTTGGTTCGTAAGTTCCTACAATTGTACGGAATTCATATTTTGCATCTTGAACCTTTATTGGCTGTGTATGTGGATATTTTTTACTATCTACATTTGTCGTTAAGCTAGAAATTGTATCCTCATTGTAACGATGGTTGGAATCCCAATCCATCGCTTCTCGATCAGTATTATTACATCCAGCAAGCACTAGAAAAGGCATACAAGCTAGGATAGAAAATATATTTTTAACCTTCATTATGATTTGCTCCTTTTTATTTATTAAGTTTTTACCTTTTTATTTTTTCAACTTTAAACAAAATTACATATGGGAATTAAAAGAAAATATGTATAGACGTATCTCTCGTTGTATTTTCCATCAATTGGCATTGGCATATCGGCAGTAGAACGGTCCCTCTGAATCCATACTAATTAAAGAGGGTGAAAAAGTGGAACTGAGAAATTTTGACCAAGTAGATATAAAAGAAGTAAATGGAGAGTATACACTTATTTTGCGAATGAAAGAGGACGAGCAACCTTCCTATGATACAGAGTTTGGAAGTGAATTTTTTTACACGACAAAGAAGAATGGGAAAACGCTAATTACTGCAACCGAACAGTTTATAAAAAAAGAATTTCCTAAGATCAAAAAAGCGACAATTGTTTTGGCGGTTGGGACAGTTATTTTGGCAAGCTTTCCTTTTCAAAAGGCAGAAGCCCATGAAGTGACCTTTAATATGTCCTATCTTTATTTTGGCAATACCAAATCGTATATTTCGCAAATTGATAAAACACAGGGGAATTTAAGCCTAGTTTCTCCAAGTAATTTTGATATAAACGCAGATGGGTCCTTAAAAATAACGACACAATATGATTCAACCTTTGTAAAGGAAATGCATAGTCGTGGGATGAAAGTTGTTCCTTTTTTAAGTAATCATTGGGATCGGAATGTAGGTCGTGCAGCATTAAATAATCGGGAGAAATTATCAACACAAATTGCAGATTTTATTATGAAAAATAATTTAGATGGTATTCAGGTAGATATCGAAAATACAACGGAAATTGACCGCGATGCATACACCGATTTAGTGAGGCTTCTTAGAGAAAAATTGCCTTCAGATAAAGAAGTATCGGTCGCGGTGGCGGCTAATCCGAATAGTTGGACGAAGGGATGGCATGGCACCTATGATTATAAAGAGTTAGCAAAGTATTCAAGCTATCTAATGGTGATGGCCTATGATGAAAGTTATGAGGGGAGCAAGGAAGGTCCAGTTGCAAGTTATGGATGGGTGGAAAAGTCCATTCAATACGCATTAAAACAAGGAATTTCTCCAGATAAAATCGTATTGGGGATTCCCTTTTACGGACGATATTGGAAAGAGGGAGAAGCAACCGGAGGAACTGGAATTTCGAATGTCCGCGTAGATGAGCTGTTATCTAGATATGGAGGAACAGTAGTATTTGATGAAGCGACAAAGTCTCCAAAAGCGACGATTACGATTAAACAAGGAGATCCAGTTACAACGATTGCTGGAAAAACACTAACACCAGGAACCTATAAAATTTGGTATGAAAACAGTGATTCCATCGCTGCAAAGTTCGAGTTGATCCATAAATATAATTTAAAAGGGTCAGGCAGCTGGAGTTTAGGACAGGAAAGCACCTCCATCTGGCAAAACTACCGTACATGGATGTCAGATAATGGCCAAGTTGCTCAACAACAGGAGCAATTACCAACTACACAAAAAAGCACCACATACACGGTTCAGTCCGGGGATTCGTTATGGAAAATAGCTACTTCCTATAGCTTGACGGTCGATCAATTAAAACAATTAAATAAGCTAACGAGCGATACTATTTTTGTCGGTCAAGTATTAAACGTTTCTTCTACGTCGGAAAATACACAAAACTCTTCTCTTGATGTGGCTACGTCTACAAATGAAGTAAGTAAACCGGCAACACAAACGACGACAAAGCCAGCGGAATCAGTCGTAGTTGTTCCTCCAGCTAAGACAACGACTACGACATCTGTGACTGCGGCGAAAAGTACAGCGACTGCAAAAGCCGTAACGTCGGCCAAACAAACGAAATATCCGACTCTTAAATCTGGCTCTAAAGGGGCAGCAGTTACGGATATGCAAAATAAGCTGAAGAAAACGAAACTATACACAGGAAAAGTTAATGGTGTTTATGATACTGCTACGAGGAAAGCGGTTATTGCTTTTCAAAAAAAATACAAGCTAAAAGCGGATGGAATTGCAGGAACTGCCACATTATCAAAATTGGATAGTGTTATAGCTGCTACTAAAACGACAACAGCAGCCGTGAAAAAATACCCTACCTTAAAACAAGGCTCTCAAGGAAAAGCTGTTAAAGATATGCAGAATAAATTAATAAAAACAAAAATCTATAAAGGAAAGGCGCTCGGTAAATATGACACAGCCACAAAGAAAGCAGTGATTGCTTTTCAAAAAAAATATAAGGTGAAAGCTGATGGAATCGCAGGACCCGTTACACTGGCTAAATTGGATAGTGTTACAAAATCTAAATAGGAGTGATTCGTATGAAAAAACAAATACTTTTAATCACATTTCTTCTATTTCTTTTCTCTTTTCCTACTTCGTTTATGGCAAGAGAAGAAGCTCCAAAGTATTTTGGGATAAATGCTACAGTAGAAAAGATTAATCAAGAGGAATACGTAGTAAAGACGAAAGGCGAGAAAAAGGAAGAGGGGTTTGTCTATACATTGCCTGGGGAATTTTCTTCTCTCCAAATTCAACCTAGCATAAATTTAAAGGGGAATGGAAAGTATCTAATAGTAATACAAGAAACAGATGCTAGAGGAACCTTTATCAATGAGAAAAAAATGCCAATAGAGCTTACCAATGACTGGCAAACATTTTCGGTTCCATACAAAATGAAAAGCACCACTTCTCAAATAGATGTAAAGGTACTTACCCCAGCAAAAACAAATACAGAACTCTTTATAAAATAAGGGAATTAGGATACTTTGAGTGAAGAGGACAGAGGTTCAAGTTATTTTATAAAAAGAAACGATTACCTGTCCTCTTGTGATCTATTGGTCTCTAGTCCTCATAATACAAAGGAGAGAAATCATGGAAGCATTTCAAAGGTATGAGTTGAAGAAGGATGACCAAAGCAATGAATATACATTAATTATTTTTGCAGACGATTATTTAGCAGAGTTTGGTGAGGAACTGGGAACCATTCATAAGGAAAAGACTTCTATTTTAGCTGCTGCAAAGAAAATGTTGCATGACCGCTATCCAAATCTAAAGGTCAAGATGATTAAAGTGGTGGTTGGGGGTATTGCGGTAACTGCCATTCCTTTTATGATGGATCCACCAAATTCTGCACAAGCAGCAGGATTAAGTACCACAACTGTTCAAACACAAACTACAAGCTCTGTTTATTATGTAGTTAAATCAAGCGATACACTTTGGAATATCTCCCAAAAGTATAATTCCACTGTGGATCAAGTGAAACAAGCAAATCAGTTATCATCAGACTCACTCAATCTTAATCAAAAGCTTATTATTCCGCAAACTTTTCATAAAGTTGGAACTGGAGATTATTTAACCGTTTTGGCCAAAAAATATAATGTGAGTGTAGATGCAATTAAAGAAGCAAATTACTTAACCAGTGATGGTACAACACTTGGGCAAGTCTTAATTATTCCGAAACTAATAACTGCCGATACAGGTACTACGAGCAATTCCAATTCCACCCCTGCCGCTTCAACGAACCAAACGAGCAAATACACTGTTGTATCAGGAGATTCACTCTTTGCAATTGCCACCCGATACGGTAAACTGTCGATAATCTTAAGAATATGAATGGATTATCTTCTAATACCATTTATGTTGGCCAAGTATTAACCGTCTCAGCAACTGATTCAACCGCTGGCAGTGTTGCAAGCCAAACATATACAGTAGTAAGCGGTGATTCTTTATCTTTAATAGCCAAAAAATACAATGTAACTGTAGACCAAATAAAAGAATCCAATAAGCTTACTAGTGACATAATCCGAGTTGGGCAAGTATTGACCATTCCGAATGGACAAGCAGTAGATACAACTACTTCAAGTACAAATTTAGCAACCGTCCAGAAAAATTTACAAACGCTTGGTTACTATGCTGTACCAGCAACAACTGGTAATCCAAGTGTGACCGCCAAAGAGGCAATTCAACATTTCCAAATGGATTATCTTCTGCCTGTAACAGGAAATGCGGATGAAGCAACAACGACAGCTATCAACCATGCCATTGTAAAAAAGCACTAATAAGTGACACCAATAACTATCTTGGAGTCCCATATGTATGGGGAGGCACAACGCCAAAAGGGTTCGACTGTTCTGGTTTTGTTTCCTATATGTTTAACCAACATGGTGTCTCTATGGCTCGCAATACTTCTGCAGGTATGTATAATACAGGAACTGCCATTCAAAGGGTTAACTTGCAGCCTGGCGACTTAGTTTTCTTTGCGGTAAACTCAACTGGAACGATTTCCCACGTAGGATTTTACATGGGTGACAATCAATTTATTTCTGCCACAAGCTCAAAAGGAATTGCTGCCTATTCCATGGATAACTCCTATTGGTCCCAGTATTATGTTGGAGCAAAGCGAGTATATTAGGGAAATGGTCTCCACAGAGAAAAAATTAATTTCTAAACTAGGAAATGAGAACGAGCAATAGTTTTTCAATGACCTGAAACGCTGTCTCTGTTTTCATTGTTTTCTCATTTTTGTATTGTAATATTATGATGTAAAGACAATTCAATAGAAAGTGAGAGCGGGAATGAGAACGAGGAAAAATAAAAAGAAAAAGATATGGATTACTTTAGGGGCAATCATTGGAATACTTGTCATTGGGTTAGGATCTTATTTGTTTTATCTATTTCATAGTGTAGAAGAGACAGCTAACAAGATGTATAATCCTCTCGAAGAAGATTCTAGTTCCGAAAAAAAAGAAAGAGAAGAAGAACTTAATAATAAACAGCCAATCTCCATTCTACTTATGGGAGTAGATGAAAGAGAGGGGGATGTCGGCAGATCAGATACACTTATTGTCATGACTTTGAATCCCAAAAAAGAAAAAATGCAAATGGTAAGTATTCCACGTGATACGAAAACAGAAATCATAGGGGATGGAAGAGTGACAAAAATTAACGCGGCATATGCATGGGGCGGTGTTAAAATGGCGAAGGATACGGTAGAAGCTTTCACTGATGTGAAGATGGATTACTATATCCAAGTTAATATGGAAGCACTAAGTGACTTGGTTGATGCCATTGGTGGAATTACCGTAAATAATGAGTTGGACTGGATTGATGAAGGGTATTATAAAAAAGGCTATCATTATAAAACCGGTAAATTAACACTAGATGGGCCCAAAACACTTGGATATGTACGAATGCGTCACTTGGATCCTCAAGGCGACTTTGGTCGGAATGAAAGACAGCGCAAAGTCATTAGTGCAATAATAGATAAAGCAACAGGAATATCTACTATTACGCATTTCGGTGAGATTCTCGATACGCTTGGAGATAATGTAAAAACCAATATTACTTTTGATCAAATGATGGATATACAGAAGAATTATCGAAGCGTCCGTAAATCTGTCGAGCAGTATGAAGTTAGCGGACAGGGCACTCCTCCTGGACAAACATACTATTTAAATGTTTCAGAGGAAGAGAAGGCTAAAGTACATGATATGTTAGTGGGGAATATGCAGTAATAAGTGAACAAAAAGGACATGAACGCTTCCAGCAATGGGTTCCGTTTTTTGTTAATAAGTGAAACAAGAGTTGGCGTATGAATTGGCATACGTCTTTTCTTTATTTATCAAGGTTTCTGTGGAACTTATTAGCTTAGTCATAGTTAATGGATATTATTTTTTCTGGACGATTCAGAAATTCACCAATTTGATCTTCATCTCAAAAAGTATCTCTTCTATCTCCTAGTTAGTGTCTTCGTTTTTGGAGTTCAAAGAGACCCTTCCGACTCTTAGTTAATTAGGAGAAAAGTCACTCATATGCCCCCTTTCATTTGAAAAATCTTCTATTGGAATTATTAGGATTTTACTATATTCTTAGTATATACAAGTGTTAATAACTGAAATTAGGACTTTATTCCTAAGGGGTGAAGAAAAATTGAGAAGTGATGATAGCATAAATATTTTATTAGTAGATGATCGACCGGAAAATTTACTGGCTTTAGAGGCGATTATTGAACAGAAAGATTACAATTTGATAAAGGCCGTTTCTGGGGAAGAGGCGTTGAAATATTTACTAAAGTATGACTTTGCAGCCATTTTATTAGATGTCCAAATGCCAGGAATGGATGGTTTTGGAACAGCGAAGATTATTAAAGCAAGAGAAAAAACAAAAAGTATCCCAATTCTGTTTATAACGGCAAATAATATGGATTCAGAGCATATTTTTACAGGTTACTCCCTTGGAGCAATCGATTATATTCTAAAACCTTTTGATCCGATTATTCTAAAAGCAAAAGTGGAAAGTCTTGTAGAAATTTATAAGATGAATCAACTGTTAAAACAGCAAGCAGAACGTTTAGAAGAAAAGAAACTAGAATTAGAGAAAGCCAATAAAGAATTAAGGAGAATTTCCTCTGAATTATTAGTTTCTGAAGCTTTGGCTAATGTAATAAGTGATACATCTATTGATTCTATGCTAGTTTTAGATAAAGATGGAATTATTTTGAAAGTGAATCCAACTGTTGAAAAGATGTTTCTTTATCAAGAGCAAGAATTGCTTAACGAAAATATTACAACGTTATTTTCTGGTGAAAAGTCGCAAAAATGTCTAGATGCTATTTTACCAGTAATACGTAGTTTAGATAGCATTTACGAAAATAGCAAAGAAATGAAGCTGACGAGAAAGGACGGAACCACTTTCCCTGCTGACATTCAATTAGGGAAAAGGTATGTACAAGAGAAATGTATAATTGCCTGTACGATTCGTGATATTACGAAGAAAAAGGAAGATGAGCACAGGATTACACATATGGCCTATCATGATGGGCTAACAGATTTACCCAATAGAAGACTGTTTAACGATCAATTACAGAAATTGGTGAATAAAGCGAAAGATAATTTTGAACCGCTGGCATTATTATATCTTGATATGGACCGTTTTAAATATATAAATGACTCCCTTGGCCACTATATTGGGGATAGAGTGCTGTGTGAAATCTCGAAAATATTAAAACAATGTATGCGCAATCATGATTTTGTTGCACGAGTTGGTGGGGATGAATTTAATATCATTCTTCCAAATACGAATAGAGAAACGGCCTTAGAAAAAGCAGAATATATTTTAAAAGCATTTAAGAAGCCAATACATATAGATAATTACGAATTATTTATTACGACTAGTATTGGTATCAGTATTTTTCCCTATGATGGAGGGGAAACTTCTATATTAACAAAAAATGCTGATGCTGCTTTGTATCGAGCGAAGGAAGCAGGAAAAAACCAATATAATGTTTTTCATTCAGGAATGAATCTACAAACTTATCGGAAATTTATCATGCAAAATGACTTGCGTAAGGCAGTGGAAAGAAATGAGCTAAAACTCGTTTATCAGCCAAAGATGGATTTAAAGACAAACCAAATTAATGGTGCTGAGGCATTAATCCGCTGGGAGCATCCAAATTGGGGAATCATTATGCCTAGTGAATTTATCCCACTAGCTGAGGAAATAGGAACCATCATTGAAATTGGAGAATGGGTATTTCGGTCAGCATGTGAACAAATTAAATTATGGGAAAAGAAAGGTATTTTTCCAATAAGAGTGGCAGTCAATTTCTCAGCACGACAGTTTCTGCAGAAGGATTTATTAACAAAAATGAAAGATATTTTAATGGAAACAGACACGAATCCGAACCTTATCGAGATAGAGATCACAGAGTCTGTTCTATTAGGAAACGAAACCAATATCGGCAAGCTATTTCATCATTTTAGAAAAATGGGGATTCATCTAACGATTGATGACTTTGGGACAGGCTATTCTTCCTTAAATTATTTAAGACGCTTCCCGTTTCAGACAATTAAAATTGATAAAACATTTATTCAAGATTTATCTAACAAAAATACAGAAGGCATTGCTTTAATCCAGTCGATTATTTCTTTGGCAAAGGCTTTGCGTATGTCTGTCATCGCAGAAGGAGTGGAAACAGAAGAACAATTAAATCTATTAAAAGAATTTCATTGCCAAGAAGTCCAAGGATACTTATTTAGCCCTCCTATTCCTTCAGAGAAACTTGAATATTTATTAACAGTAAATCGAGAAAAGGTACTTCTCAAAAAAGGGTCTTTATTAGAGAGTGAACTCCTATGGGTACAAAATAAAATACCATATACAAGTCCTTCTCTTCTGAATGAAAGTTTTGATGAAAATCAGGAAATCTTAACTGCTACTTTAAATAAAACAAAAGAGCTCTATTCTCTTTCCAAGAGAGAAATGGATGTGTTTGAGTTGATTGTACAAGGCTTAAGTAATAAGGAGATTTCAGACAAATTATTTATTAGTGAGCATACGGTTAAAAATCATATTACAAGAATTTTTCAAAAGCTGATGGTAACGGACCGCTTACAAGCTATGGCAAAGGTATACAATGCCTGTATGGAAGAAGGGAAATTTCGACAAGCGTAAAATCTGACTATTATCTAGAAATATAGACTTATAGGAGCCTATTTTATGAAAATAAAATCAAAATTAATCTTACTGCTTAGCATATTGCCTGTTTTATTTTTTCTATTGATTGCGATTGCATGGTATCAACTTTCCTCTATCAGTAAAATAAAAACCTCATCACAATCGAATTATGAGCTATCCTTTTTAGCAGAGCATATTCATAGAGAGGTAAAGAATGAGGCAATCAGTATAAGAAATTTACTTATTTTAAGTGATAAAGCTGCAATCGAGAAGGAACTATCACAATTGGACACAGAAAGTAATTCGATTTCACAGGATATTGCTACCCTGAATGCAAAAGTGACCACAGCGGAACAACAAAAACTGATGGAAGAATTAAAAACGATTAATCAAGAGTTTAATATATATAAAGATCAGATAGTGCAAATGGTAGAGTCGGGAAACATAGCGGGTGCTAGCACATTAATGAACAGCAAATCGAATTCGATACATGAGGATTTTTTTCAAGTAATTTCCACTATCACCGATCATTTTGAAACGAATTTACTAACTTCTTTTGAAGAGGTTTCAAGCAACACATTTAAGCGGATTTTAATTGGCAGTATTTTTATTATGGTCTCTCTTCTAATTATTACTGGATTTGTCTTTAAAAATGTATGGTCTATATCTACACGCTTAAATAAAGTCTCAAGTATTATGGCAAATGTTGCTAACGGAAAGGAAGATCTATCTAAAAAAGTGGAGGATACTGCTAAAGATGAGATTGGCGATGTTGCAAAATCATTTAATCGCATGACCCAGTCTTTAGAAGAACAAATGGAGAGAGAACAGAAATTACTATGGAATAAATCCAATATGGCTGAAATCACAACAAGCTTAAGTGGGAAACATGATTTAGAATCATTATCTCGTACATTCCTTTCCAAAATAGTGCCTTTAGTGGAGGCATGTCATGCAGTGTTTTATATAAAATCATCTACTCCACAAGCTAGTAAACAAAAGTATAATCTGCTTTCGTCCTATGCATATAAAGAGAGAAAGCATATGACAACTGAATTTGAAGGCGGAGAAGGTTTGATTGGGCAAGCAGTTCTTGAAAAGACACCTATTCTTCTTACAAACGTTCCTGCTGATTATGTAAGTGTAAAGTCTGGACTTGGTGAAGCAACTCCACTGAATCTATATGTCATTCCAATTCTTTTTGAAGGGGATGTAAAAGCGGTTTTAGAAATGGCATCCTTCCGACCATTTAGCACACAGCAACAGGAATTTGTAGAAGAAGTGGTCAAGGGATTAGGTATTATCATTGATAGTGTGATGGGAAGAATCCAATTGGCGAGGCTATTAGAAGAATCCCAAGCATTAACAGAAGAAGTACAAGCTCAAAGTGAAGAATTGCAATCTCAGCAGGAGGAATTAAGAGCTTCCAATGAAGAATTGGAAGAACAAACACAGGCGCTGAGACAATCTGAGAAAAAGCTGCAAGCACAGCAAGAAGAGCTTGAACAAACAAATGCAGAGTTAAAAGAAAAAGCGCTTATTTTAGAAAATCAGAATAGACAATTTGAAAAATCAAATCGAGAGGTAGAACATGCCCGTGCAGAGTTAGAAAACAAAGCCAGGGAGTTAGCACTTAGTTCAAAGTATAAATCTGAATTTCTAGCAAATATGTCTCACGAACTTCGAACACCGTTAAATAGTCTATTGATATTATCACAGCTTCTATCCGACAATCATGAAGGTAATTTATCAGAAAAACAAATAGAATATGCGAAAACTATCTATTCTTCAGGAAATGATTTATTAACCTTGATTAATGATATTTTAGACTTAGCAAAGGTTGAATCAGGAAAAATGGATGTGAACCCAAGTCATATCCAGATGGATGAATTAGTAGAATTTATTGAAAATAATTTTAGACCAATAGCAATTCAAAAGAACATACGATTTGATATTGTATTAAAGGATAATCAGGCTTCCTATTTATTTAATGATGAACAGCGATTGAAACAGCTTTTAAAGAATTTATTATCTAATGCGTTTAAATTTACCCAGCAAGGTGGAATCGTATTCGAGATTGAAGCGAATCATAATGATGAATTTAGATTTTCTATTAGAGATACAGGAATTGGCATTCCGAAAGAAAAACAAGAATTAATCTTCCAAGCATTTCAGCAGGCTGATGGCACAACAAACAGGAAATTTGGAGGTACTGGATTAGGTCTGTCTATTTGCCGAGAGCTTTCTGAGCTTTTAGGTGGTCGTATTGAGGTGGAAAGTGAGGAAGGGAAGGGAAGCACGTTTACCTTTATTGTCGGCGATTATCAGGAAGAGAAGAAGGATATTTCCACCTTTGTGATGGAGGAGGAAATAGCTGCTACGAAGGAAGAAGCATATAGTGTAGAGGTTCCGTATAAGCAATATAGCGTTGTGCAAGAAACTGATATTAAAAGACTATTAATTGTGGATGATGATAGCATTCAACGAAATTATTTAATGGAATATATAGGCGATAAAAATGTAATAATTAAAGCGGTATCAACTGGCTTTGAAGCGATAGAAGAGTTAAAAGTAAATCAATTTGACTGTATCATCCTTGATTTGGGCTTAACAGATACAAGTGGGTTTACTTTATTAGAAGAAATCAAAAAAGTTCATACAAATAAAGATTTAAAGGTATTTATATATACTGCTCGTTCCCTTACCTCTAAAGAGGAGTTATTTTTAAATAAATATGCTGATACTATCATTATTAAAGATTCACATGCACCACATCGCTTAAAGGAGGAATTGGAGTTATATTTAAGCGTAAACCAAGAATATTATATAGAAGAAAACCAAGATTCCGATAAATTCCAGAAAACGAAAGCGTTAGAGGGAAAGCAGATTCTTCTTGTGGATGATGATGTTCGGAATGTCTATGCATTATCAAGTGTATTAGAAATGCATGGGATGAAAATACTATTTGCAGAGAATGGTAGAGAGGCACTTGAAATGCTAGATAAAAAGGAAGAAATTGATTTAGTGTTAATGGATATTATGATGCCTGAAATAGATGGGTATGAAGCAATAAGACGAATACGACTGGATGATAAATTAAAAGAAATTCCTGTAATTGCGCTAACAGCAAAAGCGATGAAAGAGGATCGTGAAAAATGTTTGAAAGCTGGAGCATCTGATTATATTACGAAACCAATCCAATCTGATCAACTTCTTTCTTTAATCAGTGTGTGGCTCTACCCAGTTGAAGGAAGAGAATAATGGATAATGGGCGGACCATGAGATGATGAAAGAATATCAACAAGTAACTGGAAAAGATAAGGAAAAAATTGAAATTGAATTACTATTACAGGGCTTATACGCCTGGTGTGGATATGACTATCGGAATTATGCATATAATTCGATTCGAAGAAGAATATGGCATCGTGTGCATGCAGAGAAATTAGGAAGTATCACTGGTTTATTAGAAAAAATTCTGCATGATTCGGACTGCCTTAAAAGATTGATTCAAGATTTTTCTATCCATGTGACAGAGATGTTTAGTGATCCAGCTTTTTTCTTAGCATTTCGAGAAAAGATAGTTCCTGTTTTACGGACATATCCCTCGATTCGAATTTGGCATGCAGGCTGTTCAACGGGGGAAGAAGTATATTCTATGGCAATTCTCCTCCAAGAAGAAGGTATTTATGAGAAAACGAAAATATATGCAACGGATATTAGTGCAGATGTTTTAAAGGTTGCAAAAACGGGCGTATTTTCGATCGCAAATATGAGAAAGTTTACGACCAATTATTTAAAAGCGGGAGGTGCCAAAGCATTTTCTGATTATTACGATGTAAAAGGCGATACAGTAAAGTTTGATATAAATTTAACAAAAAATATTGTGTTTGCTCAGCATAATTTAGTAACAGATCGCTCTTTTAATGAGTTTCATGTTATTTTTTGCAGAAATGTATTAATCTATTTTGATAAAGCCCTTCAAAATAAAGTACATCAGCTTTTTTATGATAGTTTAGGGATGTTTGGATTTTTAGGACTTGGTGATCGAGAATCCATTTTATTTACCGATATAGCAGGTTGTTATGAAGAAATAAGCAGACAGGAAAAGCTGTATAGAAAGATAAAATAGCTTTGGTGAAACTCCTTGCTATAAATAGGAGTAAATAAAAAAGAAATTAGGAATATGTTCCTAATTTCTTTTTTTTGAAAAATAGGAAGGAGAGCTAATACAACCCCCTTCGTATATTTAGTAAGATGGAAAGGAATAGGTAAAAAGTAATAGTTGGTCCAATTCTAAACTTCAATTAGACCAAACCAGATCAACTATCCATAATGATTCGATGAACTAGCCATCAGTAAAGGCATGAATGAAAATTTTCACTTTAATGAAATGGAAAGATAAAGATTGGAGGATGGTTTTGGGATGGCGAGATTTAATTTTTTAAAAGATAAAAAAATAGAATTAGAGGAGCACCCTATAAAATTAGGCAACTTAGAATATTTATTAAACAAGGAAACGTTTTATGCCATATTTGAAAAACATCCGGATATTGTATTTACATTGGATATCCATGGAAAAGTATTGCATTATAATCCATCGTTTAAACAAATACTTGGTTATGAAAAAAAGGACTTGGATAAAAACGTTAGTAAAATTTATATAAAAAAGCATCAACATCTTAGAAAAAGTTATATAAATAAGGCATTAAGTGGAGAAAGTCAAAATTTCAAAGCTAAAATAATCCATAGGAATGGTCAAACACTAAACTTTGAAATTACATATATTCCAATTATGGGAGAAAAAGAGCAAGTCCTTGGCATTTATGGAATTGCAAAAGATATAACCTTGTTGACAAAGAATAGACAAGAGTTATTGAAAGTTAAAGAGAATCTTGAATTAGCCCAACAAGTAGCAAAGATCGGAAGTTGGGAATATGACATTGTCAAAGATCAAGTTTATTGGTCAAAGCAGATTTATGAAATATATGGAATTGATCAGAAAATGTTTACTCCTACCTATAAGAAAATAGTGGCCTTCGTTCATCCAGAAGATCGTCTATATTTCGATTCCATCTACGAAACTGCACTTAAGAATAGAGAAAGCTGCACAATGGAATATAGAATTAGAAGAATGGATGGTAATACTATTTATGTGTTTGTTCAAGCAGAATTGATTTTGGATGAAAATTCCCGTCCGATAAAATATGTAGGAGTTATTCAAGATATAACAAAAAGAAAAGTTGCAGAAAATAAGTTAGTAGAAGCTGAAGAGAGATTTAGAAATATTTATGATAATTTAGAGGTTGGCATTTGGTCTTTTGATGTTGTAAAAAATAAATTTCTGCTAACTTCCCCAGGTGTTAAATTTGTTACGGGATATAACACAGAAGAGATGAGGGAAATGGAATGGGAGTCTATTATTCATCCAGATGATTTATCAGACTATAGACAATTAAGGGGAAAATTATCGCATGGTGAATCCCTTACTCATACCTATCGAATTATCTCCAAACAAGGAGAAATAAAATGGGTGCAAGATCAAACGATACCTGTTTTAGATAAGGCAGGAGATGTAAAAAGATTAGATGGAATTGTTTCAGACATCACTTTTTTAAAGAAAAGTAAGGAAAAAATAACGCATTTAGCCTATCACGATTATTTAACTGATTTGTCTAATAAACGAATGTTTGATGAAAAGATGGAAGAAATAATTCAGACTTCCCAACGAAATAATCAAAATTTTTCTGTTCTATATTTGAATCTAGACAGATTTAAACAGATTAATGAGAGACTAGGTCATGTTATTGGCGATAAGCTATTACAACAATTTACAACAAGGTTGGATCGGAAGCTGAAAATGACTAATTATTTATTTGCAAGACTTGGTGGAGATGAATTCGGGATTCTGCTTTGGGATTTTGAGCAACCAGACTTTCCAGTAACGATTGCAAAGAGAATTATCGATTCCATGAAACTGTCTTTTATAATCGATGAATATGAATTGTTTGTAACGACAAGTGTTGGTATCAGTACTTTTCCAATTGATGGACAAACAAAAGAAGAACTAGTAAAAAAAGCAGACGCTGCTTTGCATAGAGCAAAGGAAATGGGCAAAAACAATTATCAAATTTATTCTACTTTGTTAAATATATCTTCCTTCAAGCAATTTCAGCTAGAAAGAGATTTATATAAAGCACTAGATCAAAAAGAATTTTTTCTTCAGTTTCAGCCTAGAGTAGAGGCGTCTTCTGGTAAAATGGTAAGTGCAGAAGCGCTTGTACGATGGGCAAATCCAGAATGGGGATATGTTTCTCCAAGAGAATTTATTCCCATTGCCGAAGAAAATGGGTTGATTCTACCTATTGGTGATTGGGTTTTTCGAGAGGTTTGTAACAGAATCTCCATTTGGAGAAGCATGAACCTACCTATTGTACCTATCTCTATTAATATTTCAGCGCAAAGATTATTGAAAAGTGATTTTATTCCAAATGTTATTCACACCTTAAGAGAAACGAATACAGATCCTTCCTTAATCGAATTTGAGATAACAGAGACTACTTTAATACAATATGAAGAAATTGTCACATTAGCTGTTCAACAATTGAAAAAAATTGGAATTCGTATTGCATTAGACGACTTTGGAACGGGTTATTCTTCGTTAACTTATTTAAAACAATATCCAATTGATACGATCAAGTTAGATCGGTCTTTTGTAAGGAACATAACTGATTCCAAAAAGGATGCAATGATTGTCAAATCGATGATCTTTTTAGCAAAAGGATTGGATATGAAAATTGTCGCAGAGGGCGTAGAAACAAAGGAGCAATTATCTTTATTAAAGCAACAAGAATGTGATGAAATACAAGGATTTTTATTTAGTAAATCAGTTGGAGAAGAAGTATTTCAATCCTTTTTGCAAAACAAGATTTTAAAACCAATAGATCCACAATGGGAGAGGGAAGATATGACAAATAGAAGGAATTTCTATCGGATTAATTTACTGCGTCCCTTACAGGCAACGATGTCTTTAGTATCCATTAAAGGGAAAAAAGTTAAGTTAGGGAAAACTGAAATTCTTATTGAAGATATAGGAATTGGTGGATTAAGAATTCTCTCGCATATAGATTTACCTGTTAGACCAGATATTGACTTACAATTTGAAACATTTATATTAAATGAGCATGTAGAATTGTCTGGACATATTGTCTGGAAACATGAAGTAAATGATATTTACCAATATGGTATCCAATTTGTAATGAAGAATAAAGAAAGAGATTATTTTGCCAAACTATTAAATAAATTTTCAGTGCAATATCGTAAAAATCCTTTATTAACCAATTGTAGTTTTATAAATGAGGAAAAAATAAGCTATCTTAAAAAGCTTCAATAATTAGGAAATTTTTCTTATATTATTATAGAGAAACTATGTGCAATCAATAAGAATTCAAGGAAATCTTTATGATTAATCAAATGGAGAAATTCTAAAGGGAAATCCAGCCTTTGAGGAGATGCTTGGGTGGAAAGTAGAAGAAATGATTATGCTATCTACATCCCCTATTTATCCAGAATTTCATCTAAAACAAGTAAATTACTTTCTAGAGGATTTAAGGAGTGGGCAAAGAATTCCGAGTTTTCAAACACAGTGAATGCGTAAAGATGGTGCTCTTATTGACGTAGTTGCTACGTATAGACCTGTTAATAAAGGAACTATTTTAGCTGTTGGCACTTACAAGGATGTAACGGAATATACACAAGTTTTGAAAAAACAAGAGGAAAGCGAGGAAAAGTTTGAACGTGTGGTAGAAGCTGCCCCTGAAGCCATCGTCATACTTACTGACGAAAAAATAAGCTTTATTAATCAAACTGGTTTAGAACTTCTAAAGGCGAAAAATAAGAATCAATTTACGATTGTCTTGCCGGAATTAAGTAAACTCGAGGATGTTTTCGATAGCTGGTAGAATTCTCAGAATAGTGAATGAAAAAATGTTGATAAGTGGAAATGAATTGGAGATTTCGACAAGTATAGGAATTTCCTTTTATGCCCCCCATACCCCTTGTAAAAAGAGGACTTATTTAAACAGGCGGATAAAGAATTATATAAAGTGAAAGAAAAAGGTGGAAATAGTTTTTCTTATAAACAAGAGTCTACTTTATAGAGCTTTTTTCATTATATTAAAAAATACCACAAAACAAAGAGGCCACTGAAAAAGTCCTCCAAATGTTCATAATCTAAAAGGTATAGTCCTTCATTATTTGAAGGAACTATCCTTTTTTTATTGTATAAT